>JAISZL010000019.1 GCA_031269245.1 Synergistaceae bacterium
ACGTTTATGATCGTCCCTCCGTTACCTCCAAAAAGACCGGCGGGGTAGTAGTCGTTGCCGTATGATCCCTCATGCTTTATCGTCAGGTTCGCAATCGTATATCCGCTGCCGCCGTCGAACGTGCCCTGGAAGTAGTAGTTGATGGAGGAGGTGGTCCCGATCGGCGTCCACTCCCTGCCGCCGAGGTCGATGTTGCCCGTAAGGGTGATCGTCTTGCCATAAAAATTATCGTGCGACGTGCCCCGGATGTTGACGATATACGCCAGCCCGGCGAGCCCCTCCGCGCTGTCTATCTCGAAGCTGGCCGCGCTCGGGTCCTTGTCATACCACGACGTGCTCTTGATGTCGATCCAGTTGCCGCTCGTCGCGGGGGACAGTGTCGGGGTCGTGCCACCGCCGGGCAGGGGGATTCTCAGCAGCTCTATCGGAGGATCCATCTCCCAAAGGATCAGCTCCGTCTTGATCCCGGGCAGGGTGGCCACATGCTTGAACACGTTCAAAAGGTCCGCCGAGGCCTTGACGCTCGCCTCGACTTCGAGGGTAACCGCGTTTTCGCTCTGCTTCACAGCTCCCTTGAACGCCGGCCCGGCTTTGATCGAAAGACCGTCCGCCATGTTATAGAACCCGCAGGTTATCTTCGGAGCTATCGACAGCTTGGCATAGCCCTCGGTGTCGTTCTCCGGCGTCACGGAGCCCTCCATTTCCGGTTGAGGGTTGAGCGGGACCCCCCTGACCGCGCTGTCTTCATAATAAAAGCCGAACATGCCGGATATGCCATACTCCACCGACGATGAGAGTTTCGCGGCCACCGAGGCCTCTAATTTCACCACGGGGTTGAGGTTGATGTTCATGTAGACTGGGACCGAGCCTATGTTGAACCAGATCTTGGCGATTGGCATGGCCTTGGTGAGATCGATTTCGTCGAACTCCTTTTTGAGTGCCGTTTTAACCTCGAACTTACCCCCGGCCTTGAACCGCCCGGGGAAAACCAAGGCGGCTTTCCCCGTGACGCCTCCTTCCACGGAAGCCAGGATCATCATGTCCAGCTTCGCCAAGATGTTGAAGTCGGATTCGACCTCAAACCCGAGGTACTTCTGGAACTCCGTCTTCAGCGCCGAGCTGCCCGCTGTGGAGATCTCGGTGTCGATTATGGGGTAGCTGAAGACTGCGGGGTAGTCCATGATGGCGGAGGCATTGCTTCCGGTTTTTATAAATTCCCAGATATCCTCTATGTCGTTCCCGCTTCTCTTGCCGGCGTTCCGCGCGGCCGACAGCGTGTATTTCGGGTGCGCGCCCGCCGACAAGAACACGTTCCCATCGGTGACCACGTCGTCGATGCCGACCCGCCTCACACCGCAATATTCGCTTCCGTCGGGCTGAGCGGACACCGACTCGATGACGACCGCGTACTCATGGGGCGTCCTCTCATTCCTGGGGCAGACGAGGATATGCCCGGGCTGATAGCCCCTGGCACCCCCCTTCAGCGTCATGTAGTCCGGGAACTGGGTGCCGGATGCGGAGGCGCCGGCGGAGCTGCCGGAACCCTCGGCAAGACTCGAGGTGTATGTGTCCGCGCCGTAATGGGCAGTCAATATCTCGTCCTCCTGCACTTCGTGGATGTTCGGGTTTAACTCGCCTTGCAGGAGTACGTTCTCATCGGGGACCTCGACGACCTTCTCCATCTCGGGTTCGCCGGCGGGCGGAGTGCCGCCGGCCCCATCATCCTCTCCCTCATCTCCCCTGATCGCCAGCGCGAACGTGGCCAGAACCATGACCAGCCAGAACAGCCAACGCCTCTTTCTCAACTCTCTTCACTCCTCTACGAAAATTTCAGGGCACCCTCCTCCAATAACTCCGACGCGCCCCCCGTCGCCAGGGAGCGACGACCGCGCCGCCCCTCTTTGATTTTGGCGGGGGGACGCGCCGGAGTTCAAAGAACCGTTTTTATTACGTTTGCTGCGTTTATTGCGCTCATTGCTCTTACCGCTCTTGTCCCTCCGATGCCTCCCCGGCCCGACGCCCCTCGCCTCCTTTCCAGGCCGGCGGGGCGGAGCCCGCTACGCGCTCTCTCACACCTCTCCCGCGCTTCTTTCCCCCGCTCATCAGATAGATTGCGCAGGCACTCTTGAAGGACATACGCCGCAAAACCTCGATGTCATTTGTCTTCCCCACGCGAGCCTCTCTCGGGACAGCGCGGTCGCCGCCCATGCCGATACGCGCGCGCGGTTACGGCTCGCGCCGAAAATCTACGCCTGTGCCTCTTTGACAGATGGTTTGGAATATACGGAAACGTCCCGCCGCCTCGGCGGCGGGAGCTAAAAGATTACCTGGAGGGCTTGCTTGCTTGCTTGCTTGCTTGCTTGCTTGCTTGCTTGGAGATTATGTCCGTCCTGCCGGAGGGCGCATCAGTAAAAACCATGATATTCATCTCCAAAAATATATTTCGTAACCCATCGTTAATGTTAGCATCTTTTCTTTTGTATTGCAAGCTGTTTTCCGAGGGAAGAGAGAGGGGCGTCCGCCCATAAGCGAGCCGTCCCGCTGCTCCGAGGGGCGGCTCGCTTCGCCAAGAGGCGTGACGCGTCTTTTTATTTTGCGTTATTTGGCGTACTCCCTGCGCTCCTTGATGCGTGCCGCCTTGCCGCTCAGGCCGCGGAGGTAGTAGAGCTTCGCGCGCTTCACCTTGCCGAGGCGCGTTACCTCTATCCTGTCTATGCTGGGGCAGTGAACGGGGAATATCCTCTCCACGCCAACGCCGCCGGACATCTTCCTCACGATGAAGTTCTCCCGCAGTCCGCCGTGCTGGCGCCCGATCACGACGCCCTCGAAGATCTGTATGCGCTCGCGGTTGCCCTCCTTGACCTTTACGTGGACCTTGACCGTGTCGCCAGCGCGGAACGCCGGTATCTCGTCCTGCTTGCGAAAACGTTTTTCAACCAACGCTATCCTTGGATCGATCATTTTACGCTTTCTCCCTTCGATGTTATTCCTAAAACTACCTGAAGCCGAAAAACCTGTCGAGCACGATGCTGACCGCGCTTCGGACGGAGAGGTGGTTGTAGTCGCCGCCGCCCGACAGCGGAGCCATCACCGCATCGGACGAGCGCATCACGTCCTCGTGGAGGCCGTGCCCGGTGCCGAATACGATGACAGCCGGCCTGTCCTCCTGAAGGAGCCGCGCCTTGAGCGGCAGCCAGCTCACCGAGTCCTCCCTTAGCCGGGCCGTGGTCGATATCGTGAAGGGCTCGCTCCTCTCGCGCTCCCTCACCCACGCCAGAGCCGTCTCCAACGCCGGGAAGACCTTGATCCCGCGCATCGCGGAGGCCCTGTCAGGGTTGAAATCAGCCCCGCGCCCCGTTATCCAGTGGGCGGCCACCCTCTTCACCAGATCGCGCTGCGACGCCAGCGGCGTCACGACGAGGCACTTCTTCACGCCGTATGTGCGGCAGGCGCGCGCTATGTCGTGCAGGTCCGCGCTGGTCACGGCGGTCGTCGTCATACGACCGTTTCTGTCCAGCACGGGGTGGTGCAGCAACGCCGCATAAGCCCCCCGCGACAGGTACGGCATTATTCCGGCGCGGGCGACGAGCTCCGGCCTGCGCGAAATGGTGCGGACCGCGGACTCCTTTCGCCTGTACGCCTCTATCGCGCTCCGATCGCCACCCAAGAGCACCCTTGGGGCCCTGTGCCCTCTGAAGTTCTCCGGCCTCGTGTAGTGCGGATGGTCGAGCATCCCCGAAAAAAACGAGTCCTCCGTCACGGAGCTCTCCCTCCCCACAACGCCGCGCACCAAGCGCGATATCGCGTCCACCAGAGCCAGGGCCGGCAACTCCCCGCCGGTCAGGACGAAGTCGCCCAGCGAGACCTCCAAATCGACGCAACGCTCCACGAAACGCTCGTCCACTCCCTCGTAGCGCCCGCATACTATGACGAGGCGCTTCGCAGCCGCGACCCTGCGCAGGTCCTCTACGAGCTCCTGGTGCAGGACTGCTCCCTGAGGGCTCGGATACGTGACGTACCGCGACTCGCGATCCGCGATCGAGTCGATCGCGGTCTCGAGAGGCCCCGCCATGAGGACCATGCCGCCGCCGCCGAAGCTGTAGTCGTCGATCTGACGGCGCTCGGAGCGCGGCGCGTGGTCGCGGATGTTCACCACCGACACGTCGAGCAATCCTGAGTCTATCCCCCGGCCCAAAACCCCCGACGCCAGATACCCGCGCACGAGATCGGGGAACGCCGTGACGACGGATATCCTAACAAACCCCTCGGAGGGCTCGCCAAGACCGCTCAATCCAAGAGGCCCTCTATCACGGTGATCGTCATTACACCCCTGGCCAGGTCTATGCCGCGGACGACCTGCCCGATGGCCGGTATCATCTTCACCTCGCCGGACGGCGTGCGCATCTGATACACGTCATTGCCTCCCGTGCTCATCACGTCCTCTATCCTGCCAAGGAGCCCGCCTCCGGCGCCGTCCACGACATCCAGGCCTATCAGCGAGTCGATCCAATACTCCCCCTCCGGAAGCTCGACCCTCTCCTCCGGCGAGACCGTCACAAGACAACCGGAGAGAGCCAGGGCCGCGTCGCGGTCCGTGACGCCCGAGACCGTGACCAGCAACTGGCCCTTGGCGTCGTGCGGGTGAACGCCCTCCACATCAAGCACCCTGCTTGGACACCCGGGCCTCTCGACGCAGAGCTTGTCCATGCCGAAAAACCTCTCCGGGTAATCGGTCAGCGGAACGATTCGTATCGCGCCCCTTATCCCGTGGGCGCCCACTATCCTGCCTACGGTCACGCGTTCGGCTCTGCCTGAACTAGGAGAGATCGACATCCACTTTCTCGCCGGGTTTGACCGAGGCAGCCTTCGCCACGTGCCTTATCGCGTTTATAGTGGTCCCGCGCTTGCCTATCACTCGCCCTATGTCGTCCGGCGCCGTCGATATGGTGACCAGCACGGCTCCGGCGTCGCTCTGCTCGGTCGTCACGGAGACCGCGTCAGGCTTGTTGACCAGCCTGCGGACGATGTACTGCACTATTGCCCCATAGTCCGGCATGAAACGCCTACTCTGTCTCCTGGATCTCGCAGCAGACTCCAGGGACCGCAGCAGCCTTCTTCGACTTGCCGGCCGAAAACTCGTCCCACACCCCGGCCTTGCGAAGAAGCGCCCTTGCGGTGTCGGAGGGAATCGCTCCCTCCTTCAGCCAATGCATCGCTCGCTCCGAATTCACCTTCACGTCCGCCGGGTCGGTCATCGGGTTGTAAGTGCCCAGCATCTCGATGAAACGACCATCCCGGGGTGAACGCGAGTCCGCCACCACCAAGCGGTAAAACGGAGCTTTCCTCTTTCCATGACGCGCCAAACGAATACGAACTGCCATGTGTTTTGCACACCTCCTGATATATTAAAAAACCAAAACCGCAAACGCTGCCCCCGCGTCTGGCGGCCAAAAAACCAAAAAGCCTGAAAGGCCGCCGCAAAGGAGCGGGGGTAGGAAGCCCTGTTTTTGTTTTCCCTCAGCCCTTGAACAAATTCTTCATGATGCCGGGCATCTTGAACGACTTCGACCCCGGTTTGCCCATGCGGCCCAGAGACTTCATCATGCCCTTCACCTGCTCGTACTGAGCCAGCACTTGGTTGACCTGCTGCACGCTCGTGCCGGAGCCCCGGGCGATGCGCCTGCGCCTCCCGCCCTTGATTATCTCGGGAGAGCGGCGTTCCTTAAGGGTCATGGAGAGGATTATAGCCTCAGATCGCTTCAGCCCCGACATGTCCATCTCCGCGCCCCTCAGAGCCTTCACGCCGCCGGGTATCGGCAGCATTTCAAGCACCTTGTCGAGCGGGCCGAGCTTCTTCACCTGCCGCAGCTGGACGAGCATGTCCTCCAGCGTGAACTTGTTCCTCTTCATGCTCTCCGCGAGCCGTTCGGCATCGCCCATGCCGGCGGCCTGCTCCAGCTTCTCCATAAGGCCCACCATGTCGCCCATGCCCATTATGCGCGAGGCCATGCGTTTGGAGTCGAACGGCTCCAGATCCTCCGTTCGCTCGCCCACGCCGGCCAGCTTCACCGGCACGCCGGTCGCGGCCCTTATCGCCAGAGCCGGACCTCCGCGAGCGTCCCCATCCATCTTCGTCAGTACAACGCCCGTCAGGGCGAGCCTATCGTGGAACGTCTTCGAGACCTCCACCGCCTCCTGGCCTGTCATCGAGTCAACCACGAGCAGCGTCTCGAACGGCGGCGCCGCGCGCTTCATGGAGTCGAGCTCCGCCATCAGCTCGTCGTCGAGCTGAAGCCGCCCGGCGGTGTCCAGCAGGATAAGGTCGCAGAGGTGGTCCTCCGCGTAGTCCTTTGCCCTTTCCGCTACCGCGACCGGGTCACGTTCTCCCTGCCCCGGCCCAAAGAACGCTATCCCCGCCCCTTCGGCCAGCACCTTCAACTGCTCCACGGCGGCGGGCCTGCGGAGGTCGCACGCCACGACGAGGGGCTTGTGTGACTTCGACATGCGCCGCGCTATCTTGACGGTCGTGGTCGTCTTGCCCGATCCCTGAAGCCCGACCATCATGTAGACCGTCGGGGGCTTCGGCGATATGGCGAGCGGGACCGGGTCGCGCCCCATGATGTTGATCAGTTCCTCGTAGACTATCGTCGCCACCCGCTGCGATGGCGTGATGGAGTCGAGCACGTCCGCCCCAACAGCCCGCGTCTTTATGGCATCCACGAGGTCCTTCACGACCTTGTAATTGACGTCGGCCTCAAGGAGCGCCCGGCGCACCTCGCGCAGCGCCGCGCTCACGTCGTCGGGCGTTAGCTTTCCCCTGCCCCTCAGCTTGGAAAATACGCCCTCAAACCTCTCCTTCAGAGATTCAAACATACCGCAGTCCCTCCCTCGGATCCCTGGGTTTCAGGTGTCTTATCCATGCTTTTGGATTTTTGGTTTGTCTGGTTTGGCCGGCGTGTCCAGCTCTCCCAACCTGCTCAAAAAATCATCGGGCAGTGAGTGCCCGTTCTCCCCGATTAATCTCATAATCCCCTCGTATCGGGATTTCAGCGCGAGCATCCCCACCGCGCGCTCTATATCCTCCAGACACTCCCTCGACCGCCGGACGAGGTCGTAGGCGCCCTGGCGAGTCACCTCCAACTCCCCGGCGAGCTCCGATGTCGAGAGGTCCCCGTTTATCACGAGCTCGCACACCGTTCTCTGGCGTTCCGTAAGAAGGGAGGAGTAGACGTCGAACAACTCGCCGAATCGAACCCGGCTTTCGAGCAGCATATCGTCCTCTATGACACGCACATCACATCACTCCGCAACAGGAGGGATTATATGACACGGCGCGCGGCCATGTCAAGTAATTCCCTTGACCACCGAACCACAGGATCAAAACCGCAGGCTCTGCCCGCACCCGGCAGGGAACCAGTTCCCCACGCCCTTTCCCTATTTTCCGGCCCGGCTACTTGTCCTCCAACAGCGTTTCGACCTCCGCCATACGCCCTCTGGCGAGTTCCTCGGAGATGAACACCTGGCCGCACTTCGGGCAGCGCGGCACCTCGGTGTGAAATTTATGCCCCAGGTAGCCGAACTGCGCTTTGATGAGCTCGAGCGGGACGCCGCACAGACCGCAGGTCAATTTTCCAGGCGCGCTAGGCATCTTTTCGCCCATTGCCGATATCTTCCATCTCTATCGCCATTCTGTGGCTGTAGGCGTTTGTCAGCTCATATCCATCCTCAGTAAGGCTGTACTCCACCCAGTACGTCATGCTGCCGACCGCGCCATGTCCAAACCTGCGAGACGTCTGTGTGTCGATTATCACCCTTCCGCTCTTCTCGCAGGACTCTATAGTCGACAGAACATCCTCCTCCAGCATACGGTTTCTGTCGAGTTTTTCGCGGAGATCGCCGTTTATGACAAGCCGCCGCATGTTTTCCTCATCTCCTTGCTCCGTCCCCTGCCAGTATTCGCGGAGCAGAGCGCGCTTCAGGAACACCCTGTTTCTTCTCCGCTCCGACTGCGTCGGAGGGCGCCGCGTCCAATCGCCGAGACCAAACAGCACGTCCAATATGTGTTTGGCCGGCTTCCCCGATCCGGCGAAAATGTCCCTGCAGTTCGAGCAATATACCACGTAAGGTTTGTCCCCTTCGCTCACCCTGTTGTTTACGAGCCATTTCGAGTAATTAGGGGCAGTCGTCGATATCTGACCGCCCCATGAACAGCACTGCGCGCGCGCTCCCTCATATGGGAGAGGCTCCAGTTCGTGCCCGGATTCAACCAGAATTTTTCTCACGCTCAAGCGCGTGAGCGGCTTGTGGCGGGCAGAGCAGGGGTCGAACACCGAGACCGTCCCTCCCCCCTGGACGGCCGGGACGCCCCACAGGGCCATGACGTCATAGAGCAAAACCGTCTTTATGCCGGGCAGGTATCGGGCGAACATATCCATGCAGGTGGGGCAGGCCAGTATCGCCTCTGACGAACCCAGCCGGTCGAACGCCTCCCTTATGGCGCGCACGCTCTCGGAGTGTTTAGCTCCGTCCGCCGCCCATGCGGCGGGCGCGCCGCAGCACATGAGCGCTATCCCTGTGTCCGGCTTTTTGTCCAAGATGTACCTGTAAGCCTCGGTCACATACTCGGGGTTTGACGCCCCAAGCTGACAGCCCGGGAAAAAGACGCTCCCAGCCCTCTCGCGGCGCGGCGGGGGCGCCGCGAGCGACGACCGCTCAGCATAGGCGGAGTCCATGTCCCTCAGCCAGAACTCGTGGAAGGCCCACGGCATCGCGCCCTTTTCGCTCAACGCCTCGTGCGAGGCGCGAAGCACCTCCCCTATGTCGATGCCCTTGGGGCAGATCGTCCCGCACAGGCCGCACTGGTTGCAGGTGGATATGAAACGAGTCACTATAGTACCGTTGCCGTCGAGCGTGCCGGGGTTTATCGTGGCCTCTATCTCCTCCTCCAGCCTCTTGGGAAATTTGCTGTAATAGGCCATGAGGCCGCAGTGGCGAACGCACGCGTCACAGCGGCACCTGACGCACCTCGAAGCCTCGCGCGCGGCCTCCTCCTTCGAATACAGCTCGCCGTCCAACGGAGCCACCGGAGGAGAGTGCCTCAAAGCCTCGGGATCCAGTATCATCCTGGTGTGGGGGACCGCCGCCGCGCCCTTCATGACGCCTGTCTTTATGTACGACTCTATTACCGTGGCGGCGCGCAGACCGCAGGCGATGCGCCGGACGGGGGACGCGCCGGCCGTCTCCTCGCCGATGAAGACTCCCGGCAGCCGCGTCGCCATTGGGAACGGACCCTCGCCGGAAAAACCGAAATCCGCCCCGCCGTTCCCGGTCGATATGTAGACAGCGTCATACGACGACGCAAAGGCCTCTATGTCAGTGACCTCCAAATCGGGGACGAACGAGTAACTCTCGTACATGAACTGAAGCTCCAGCTCGCGTAAGACGACACCGGGATCCATCGCGCGCGGCAATCCGCCGCCCAGTTTCGAGGACATATCGCAAATCGTCACGCGGTATTTTTTGTTAGCGAGCCTCAACGCGCAGGCAAGCCCGCCAGGACCGCCTCCGACGATCGCTATGCGCCCCTCCTTTGCCGGTAGGTTGTAGTTGTTTGGTTTCGTGTTGGAGGCATAGCGCACGGAGGCCGCCTCCAACATGCGGAGCGCCACCGCCCCGTCCAGATCCCTTCTGGGGCACGCTCCCTCGCAGGGCCGCTCGCACAGCTCCGAGACTATCGCGGGGAACCCCACGGCGTTCGCGTACATTCTGTACGCGGAGTTGAAGCTCCCCCTGGAGACCTTCTTCACGAACTCCCGGACGTCCAGGTGAAAGGGACATTCGGAGGTGCAGAACGCGTCCTCCTTCTCCAGGCAGTCCTCCCTTATCATGCGTCTGAAATCCAACATCAGTGCGCTCCTCATACATGACACCGCTCCAGGGAACGTCATCCCCGGAGCGTGTGTCATGCCAATTTCAAATCATGCGCTTATTTATTAAAATAGCGTTTAGAAGAATTTATCCGTCGAGTCGCCGCCGAGGGAGACGAAGTAATCCTCCGACGTATCCGTCTTCACCAGATTGGCCTTTATGTTCTCCAGCTCTTCGTAGAGCTCGGATCCAAGGAAATATTTGGCCGGTTTGTAGGGCTTGCCCCCGGCGGCTATCGCGTCGAGCCCCGCCTTCACCTTCGCCGGAGAGGCCGGCATCTCGTACACGCGCACGCCGCAAGCGTTGTATATCGCGTTCAGCACAGCCACGTGGCCGGAGGACTGGAACGCCTCGGAAGCTCCTGACGAGCCGAACGGTCCGACCTCGTCCGGGCGCTCGTAGTGTATCACCGTTATGTCGTCCGGCGTGTCGGTCGCGTAGGGCACCCCGCACGAAGCGATGTTGGTGTGTTTTTTCACGTCCTGGTAATCCTCGCTGAGCGCGAACCCGATGCTGTGGGAGATCCCTCCGTAAGCCTGCCCGTTGACGGCGTCTATGTTGCCCACCCTGCCAACGTCGTCCACGCACGTGAAGCGGATGACGCGCGTCTTGCCGGTAGCGCTGTCGACCTCGACTTCAGCCAAGTTGAGGCAATACGTGTAAGCCGGAGTCGGGTCCCCTATCCCGGTGTTTGGGTCGAGGCGGCACAAGCCCGGGACGGACGTGTTGGAGTACTTCCCATAGTACTTGGTCTCTATCCCCTCCGCTTTCATCTCGTCGAACGTCCTGTAGGTTCCGTCCGGTTTTCTCATGGCGGTGAGCAGCTGCTCAGCGGCCAGTATGGTGGCCTGACCGCTCATGAAGTGCGTGCGGCTCGCGCCGGACATCCCGCTGTCGGGGCACAGCTTCGTGTCGTTCTGGACCAGCCTTATTCTGTCGGGAGTAACGCCCAGGGGCTTCAGCGCCTCGAGAGTGAGCATGAGGGAGCCGATGTCGCCGCCCTGCCCGAGTTCCTGATACGTGTCGTATTTTGTGAAAGTCCCGTCCGGGTTGAGCTCGATAGCGGCCCCGGCCTGATCAGTGCCCCCCTCGGTCACGTTGAAACCGCCCCAGGAGAGCCCCACTCCCCTTCGCAAGCCCTGGGTGTCCGCCGCGCGGGCTTCAGCCACCGCCCTGTCGTAGATGGGCTTCATGATCTTCATCATCTCTTCCATAGGATACTGGCGGAAGGGGTAGCTGTTGATATTCGTCTCTCCCTCGCGCGCGATGTTCCTCCAGCGAAACTCGAACGGGTCGATCCCAGCCTCCTCGGCCAGCATGTCCATCAGCGCCTCGCTCATGGTGTATGCCTGAGGCGAACCGTAGCTCCGATAAGCCGTGCCGAAGTTGTGGTTAGTGTTGGCGACCCTGCAGAGCCCCGCCACATGAGGCACGTTGTAGGGGAAGAACGAGAACCTGGCCTGTTTCGTCATGCAGTCGTCCCCGCCCCAGGAGTACGCGCCGTGGTCAAGCCCTGTCTCGAATTCCGCGGCGGTGATGCGGCCGTTTTCGTCGCAGCCCACGCGCCCGTTGGAGTGGCAGGGACAGCGCTTGCCCGAGAAATGATGGTGCTCCTCGTAGCTCATGGAGAGGGACACTGGAGCCTTCATGACCATTGCGGCGGCCCCGGCGAGACAGAGGTCCCCCGCGTTCGTCGACCATCCGAAGCTCGCCCCAGTTGGGTTCATCAGGACCCTTATCTTATCCTTCGGCTGCCCTATGGAGTTCCCTATGCGGCTGATGGAGGAATACACGCCCTGGGATTTGCACTGGAACGTCAGAAACCCGTCCTCGTCGAAATATGCCTGTACGCAGTCGCCCTCGATCGAAAGGTGCGGCTCGCGGGACGAATAGAAGCTGCCCTCGGCAACGTGATGCGAGTTGTCTATGACTTCCGCCACCTTCGACGGATCCTCCAAACCGACGCCCTTCAGCACCGGCTGCAGACAGAAGATGTTCGGAGTGTCATCGTGTATCCTCATGGCGTCCGGCATGGCCGCCTCTAGGAAGCTGAGATACTCCGGGAGCTTCTCTATCTCCACCTTGACCTTCGCCGCGGCGGCGCGGGCCTGAGCCTTCGTCGCGGCGACCACAAGGCCCACAACGTCCCCGTAGCGGAATACCCTGTCCTCGCACAACACTTTGCGGCTGGGCAGGGTGACGGTGCTGCGCTCGTGGAAGTTCGCCTCGGCCATAATATTCGAGCCGCCGGCCGCCTTCAAGTCGCCTGCTAAGATCACCTTCGCCACGCCCGGCATTCCCTCAGCCTCTGAAATATCGATCCGAAGTATCTTGGCGTGATGGGCGAGCCTTGGCTGCACCACCACCGCGTGCCACGCGCCGCGCGGCATCTTCAGCTCCTGGTCGTCGCCGTAGTCGGCCACGCCGGTGACCTTCGCCAAGGCCGTGGGGCGCACGACGGGTTTTCCGTAGAACTCTCCGTCATCGGGGTTTTTAAACGATATGTCCTCCACGGTGGCCTCGCCTCTCATGACCTTGGCGGCAGCCATGACGGCGTCCGTTATCTGTTTGTACCCCGTGCAGCGGCACACGTTTTTGTGCTTGCGGAACCACTCCCTCGCCTCCTGGCGGGTTGGGGCGGCGTTCTTCATGAGCAAGGCGTATGTCGAGACGACGAAACCCGGCGTACAGAAACCGCACTGGATCGCTCCGTTGTTCATGAACGCCGTCTGTATGGGGTGCGGATTGTTCGGAGTCCCTATCCCCTCCACCGTGATGATGGAGCTGTACTCCTCGACGCGCGATATCTTCCGGTTGCACGATCGGATGAGTTCCCCGTTCATTATGACCGAACAGGACCCGCACACGCCAATCCCGCATCCGATCTTCACGCTGGTGCAGCCTATCCTGCGAAGCACGTCGGCCAACGAGTCCGTTTCCGGGTCGCATATGAACATCCTGTTAGCTCCGTTGATGTTCAACCACATCTTCCTGTACGCCATCCAAACACCTCCACGAAAAATTCTTGAATTGAACGGCAATATCATATCACGCCATCGCAAACAATACCTCCGAATCTCCGGTGTGCCTGGCAAAAATCGGCACGTGACACTCTGTTTCACTTACACGCCAAATAGCCCCCTCACCCGGCTCGCGGGGTGAAGCCCACGCCTCCTACGCCACTGACGGTTCGACCAAAAACCTGCCCTCGGCATACCGCCTCCAATGAAATTCGTCTATCGGGAGCGACGTATGCCCGTTCACTATCTTCTCCGCCACCATCTCGCCGGCGACGGGGCCGAACATGAAACCGCGCGCTCCTGAGACGTTCACCCAGAACCCCTTCAGCTCGTCAGATTCACCGATCACCGGCTGCAGGTCAGGCGTTATGTCGTACATGCCAGACCACTGCCGCACGATCCTCACGCCCCTCGCCCTCGGTATCAGTTTGTTAACGTGCCCCGCCATATGCTCCATGAAGTTCCACGACGCGCCCATCTGGTAGTCGTCGAACGGACCGGCCTCCCTTCTGTACCGCGAGGGCCCGCAGCCGGCGAGTATAGAGCCGTGCGGCCGCTGGAACATGTAATAGTCGGGCTCGAAACTCATGAGCATCGTCGGGCACACGCCCCAGTCCACCGGCTCAGTGACCATCAATTCGTGCCGTTCACCCTTGACCGGGATGTTCAGGCCCGCAAGGGCCCCCACCCGCCCGGCCCAGGGGCCGGCCGCGTTCACCACCGTGTCCGTGTCTATCGGCCCTCTGTCAGTCACGACGCCGCGCACGCTGTCGCAGTCAACCTTGAATCCCACGACCCCGGTGAATTTTTCGATCCTCACTCCGATGCCGCGGGCCGCTTCGCAATAGGCGAAGTTAGTTATCATGGGGTCAGCGTGACCGTCGCGCTTGTAATAGGAGAAACCGACGGCGTCGCTCACCTCGATGCCGGGGCAAATTTCGAGCGCCTCCGAGTGGTTCAAAAGTTTCGAGGTCACTCCCATCGAATTTTGAAGCTCCACGTTCTTCTTGAACTGCTCGAATTGCCGCTCGGTGTAGGCGACGAGCAAATATCCGTTTTGGTAAAGCTGTATGTCCATGTCGACGCCGAGGTGCTCCGCGAGGTGCTCGAATCTGTCGATGCATGCCTTGCCGAGCGTTATGTTGAGCGCTCCGCCCCACTGCGCGCGGAAGGAAGCGGCGCACCTGCCCGTCGATCCTGAGGCCGGGGTGTTTTTTTCCACCAACGCAACGTCCTTCAGCCCGATTTTTTTCAGATAGTAGGCAGTGGCCATGCCCATCATGCCGCCCCCCACGACCACGGCGTCCGCTGTTTTTTTCCAGCTCATCTGCCATCGCCTCCGGTATAATCCCTCGCCACAAGGGATATCTTGACGGGTTTCGCCGGCGGCCTTATCCTCCCCGGAGGGATTTCGGACACTGGGACGCCCGTCATCGAACTGATCTCTCTCAGTATTATTTCACGGCATCCCCTGCCTTGGCATGGCCCCATGCCGACCCGAAGCAGACGCTTCAGTTCGTCAGGGGTGTCGTATCCTCCGGCGATCCACTTGCGAACCTCGCTCATCGCCACTTCCTCGCACCTGCACACGATGGAGTCATCCTCATTCAAACCGCGGAGGTCATTTTCAGTCTCGCCGTTGGCCATTCAATTCACCGTCCTGATCGCTCTGACATCCGAAACGATGTCTTTTTTCACCGAAACCGACACTACCCTCGTGTGGTCCTTCAGCGGCTCGCTAACCCCCACGACGCTGCCTCGGCCCGCCACGCCGCCGGTCCTGTCCACGCAGTCGACCTCGTCACCCGCCGAGGGGACGGGTAGCATCTCATAAGGCAGCTTCACGAGGGCCAAGTCCTCGCCGTACGTCAGGTCCACTACGAAACAGGCGAGCCCCGGACACGCGGCCACGCAGAGGGCGCAGCCCGTGCATTTCTCGTAATCCACCCGGGGGACGTCGTTGATGTCGGCGAACGGCCTGACGGCCCCGGCGGGACAACTGGTGGCGCACGGGTTACAGGGTATGCGCTGCGGGCACTCTATGAGCGCGAACCCGTTCTTCTTTTTCTTCCAAAGACACTCGGGCGGCAGGACCGCTCCGGGGCATTCCCCGTTCAGGACTCCGCTCTCAAAAGACCTGTCTACCGGCAAATTACTGGAAGCCATCTGATGTCATCCCTCCTAGAAACCCGTTGGCGGACACGCGCGCGAGGCCCGCCCTTATCCTGGACGCGGTCTCGCCGCTCCGCAGGGCCTTGAGTCTCTCTTCATACACGCCGAATCGGCTCTCGTCGATTTCGTACCCGAGGGACGCGGCGGCGTCAAGTCCCGCGATCCTTCCCTCCACCATAGCGGAGCTCGCCTCCTCTATGCCGGCGGCGTCTCCCGCCACCCACACGTCGTCGTTCGTCGTCCTCTGGCGCGCGTTTCTGATCGGCACATACCCGCACAGCTCAGGGACGTATTTCATCTCGCACCCGGCCTGCCACAATATTTCCGCGGTGGGGGAGAGGCCGACCGCCAGGCATATTATGTCGCAGTCGATTTTAAACGTCTCGCCGTTCGCGAGGGACCGCACAATCGCCCCTTCGACGACGACGTCGCCCAAGGCGGCTTTTATCGTGTGGCGCAGGAGGATCGGAACCCCCAGCCTGCGGATCTTGGCCGCGTGGACCCAGTACCCCCCGATGTTGGGCATGGCCTCGAGGATAGCGGCCACTTGAACTCCGGCCTGCATGAGCTGATAGCTCACAATGAGCCCTATATTCCCCGCGCCGACCATCAGGACCCTGTCACCGGGGCTCACGCCGTAGACGTTCATCAGCGTCTGCACCGCCCCCGCCCCATAAACCCCCGGGAGGTCGTTGTTGGGGAAGGCTATCAGGCGTTCCTGGGCGCCGGTCGCCATGACGATTCGCGCGGGTTTTACCTTGAAATACTCGTCCTCGCCAACCATCACCGTCACGACGCCGTCCTCCGGGTAATACCCCATGACGTTCGCGTTCGTGACCGTCTCGATCTTATCCTTGCAGGATGCCATCTCGTCCAATATTTTTCCGGCTATTTTGAATCCTCTGGTTCCCGCAAATTCGTCCTTACTGCCAAAAAATTTGTGCGTCTGCTTTACAAGCTGGCCTCCGAGGTGCAGGTCGCTTTCGAGGACCAGGACCCGCGCGCCCGCCACAGCGGCCTCCGCCGCGGCGCAAAGCCCCGCCGCCCCGCCGCCCACGACCAGTATCTCCGCTTCCCTTACGGCCGGATTCATCGCCTCGCCTCCCCCTCCGCAATGGACACGGAACCCCTACCGCGCTGCGTGAGCACTGCCATTCCCCGCCGCAACGGAGTGACGCACGTCCTTACGTTCGGGACTCCGTCCACCACCATGAAGCAGGAGCTGCACTTCCCTATCGCGCAAAAGAACCCCCTGGGGCGCTTCATCTCCGGCGTCTCCCTATAAATTTTCACTCCGTTTGAATGGAGCGCCGCGGCGATGGGCTCTCCTTCGAAGCCCTCCATAGCCTTTCCGTCGAAAGTGAATTCAACTTTGCCGTCATGCTTGAAATCCAGTATCGGGTGCCGTTCGATCAAGGGCATATCACTTATTCACTCCCTCACAAACTTTTTGTGTCATGCGTCCGCGCTTTTCGCATCGGGCTTCGACGCAAGCGTGAAGCACACCGCGGCTATGATCGCCGGGAACACGCCCGCGAGCCTGGCGTCGATGGTGGCGTTCATCGGTGAAATCTGCCAGAGCACCGTGCCTAGAAAGCCCGCCACCACAGTCCAGAACGCCGCCCGCCCCGTGTATCTCTTCCAAAAGAGCGTGCAGCAGGTAACGACCGCGAAGGGGTTACCCATCGCGCCCCACGCGAAGGAGACTATCGTGTACACCATATTGGCGGGCAGCGTGAAGGCAAGCGCGCAAGCTACCAGCCCCACTATGAGGGTCACGATGCGGGACACCATGAGCTCTTTTTTGGGGTCGAGTGCCCTGCCCTTCAGTATCACCGGCTTGAGTATGTTCTCAGTGAACTCCGACGACGTCACTATGAGCATCGAGTCGGCAGTCGAGAGCATGGCCGCTATGGCTCCCGTGATACACACTGACGCCAGGACCGGCGGGAATATCCTGAGGACGACCATGGGCATTATCTGCTCAGCGTCCGGGACTGCCCCGGGGCCGAATATCGCGAACCCCACGAGTCCTATAGTCACCGCCCCGGCGTACCCCAGGACGGTCCACGCTATAGCGATGTTGCGCCCCAACTTCCACGCCCTCTCGTCCTTCAGGGACATGAACCTGACTGTCAGGTGGGGGCATCCGCCCAGGTACGCTATGAACCATGCCAGGTTACTAGCGATCATGAACCCCGCCGCTAGCCCCTTGAGCCCGCCCGTCCAGGTCGGGTGGTCGGGGCCCGCCAACCGGAGGGCCTCCCCTATGCTGGAGGCGTAAACTTCCGGCGTCACGCTTATATAGTAGATACCCCACAGAGGGGCGACTATCAGCGTGAATATCATCAAGACAGACTGGATGCAGTCCGTGTATACCACGCTCTGAAACCCGCCATACATCGTATACGGGATTATCACGACCACGGCGAGGATGATGCCCGCGTAGGCCGGGATGCCGAAGAGCGTGTTCAACGTCTTGCCGCCGCCGATCAGTTGAGCCTCCACGTAGAAGGCAAAGAGAAAAATGACTACAAAACTCGCGGCCAGCCTCAGAGCTGTAGCGGAAGGACTGTTCGAGTGGCGCTTGGCCAGCCAGTGGACGTATGTCTGGGCATCGAAGCGGTCGGCCTCCTGCCGCATTTTATTCGCGAGCACCGTCCAAGCGACGATATTGCCCAGCGCGAGTCCTATCGCCACCCACGCCGAGACGAGACCCGCAGCGAAGGCATAGCCCGGAAAACCCACGAGGCACCAAGCCGATTCTCCGGTGGCTCTCTCGGAGAGGGCAGCGGCCCAGCCCGGCACGTGCCGTCCTCCCATGTTGTAGTCCGTTGTGCTCTTGGCTTTGCGCCCCTGATACATGCCAAACGCCACTAGGAAAAGAAGATAACCGACGAGTACCACCAGGTTCGTTGTTGTGCTTTCCATGCAAACAGCCTCCTTTTTTGTACAGCGAGCAGAATAAAAAAACAACAAACAAAGCCGCCGTGAGTCAATGAGCATCATGCCGAACTCTTCAAACGTAAAAAGGCCGATTAAACAAATGATGGGTAAGTATAATGCACAGGAATAAATATTTCAATAGCTAAGTGTTTCAAGGAATAAATGTTTCTTGCAAATACAACTAGATTGCCTTTTTAAAGGCGAGGGGAAGCTCCTATCATACCAATTTGAAATCAAAGACCTGAAGGGTGAAGCGTTTAAACAGGTTCGGACAGCCGCTAGAGCCGCATCGAAAACAGCCTATTGATCGCGAATTTGTGTCAATAGTAAGAAGAAGAGCGTTGCAGAGTGGTTTTAGAGGTTATTTTGGATTAGTTCGGGTTGCGCTGGATTGATGAGTTGGTGCGAAGGGGGGGACTTGAACCCCCATGCCCTTACGAGCACATGCTCCTGAGGCATGCGTGTCTACCGTTTCCACCACCTTCGCAGCGAGAAAGAGTCTACACTGTTTTTAGCGGCGCGTCAACTTATTTCGCACACTTCCTGTGGCAAGACAGAGGCAAACGCGCCAGACGCTGTAAAACCTTTCAATCACTCAATTATTTGAATTGGACGCACAATGTATCAATTGAGTAGTGTCAACGCTTGGCCCATTTTGATATGTTCGCCTTAAATGTTTGAAGCTCTCTACATTTAAGAAATTTTTACACCTGACTATCGGGCTTTATTTGCCCGCACACCTCCAGCAAGCGCCTCTTTGTCTCGTCGTCGGCTTCTTTCCAGTAATTTAGAGCCTGTCTAAAAACTCTTGTCTGTGGTGTATTATATAAATGGTCAAAACATACGCAGAACGAAAATGAGGAATCGGTATTGGATTGCATTCTTGCCAAGCTTGTAGATATAGAAAGATATACAGCGGGCAGGAATCCACAGCCAAGTATTTAGACAGGCTCTAAGGTCTTTGATTTCAAATTGGTACGAGATGCCCCGGCCGCGCCGCCGCTCCTACGAACACACATCCAAGAACGCCGCCCAACGCGACCGGGAAATCAATCGAATTTACACCGGGTAGGTACCATCAGCCAGCGGTTCGTCGAGCCCTACGTTTATCAACGTCTCCCTTGCGAATTTTTTTCGCAGGAAGTCCTTCGCGACCTGAGGGAACATCGCGTAAGAGAGGACGTCCTCCGGCTGGGTTGCCCACGCCGATATCTCGCCCTTCAGTTTCTCGAGCTCAGGGGCGATCTTTTCTCCCGGCCTGCACGTTATGGGAGGCTCTCCCTCCGTTGCCTTCCTCTGGATGTCGGGGTCCACCGGCGCCGGAGTACGTCCGTAGTAGCCCAGGAAATACTGCTTTACCTCCTTCGGGATGACCTTCCACCGCTCGCCGACGAGCACGTTCATCGCCGCCTGGGTGCCGACGATCTGGCTGGTCGGAGTCACCAGGGGCGGGTACCCCATCTCCCTGCGGACGCGCGGCACCTCCTCGAGCACGTCCTTGAGCTTGTCTATGGCGCTGCCCTCCTTGAGCTGGCTCTGGAGGTTGGAATACATCCCTCCAGGCACTTGGTAGAGCAGGATATTGATGTCCACTCCAGAGATGCCCATGATGATATCCTTGTACTTCTCCTTCAGCTTGGAGAAGTGATTGGCTACCGGAAGGAGCTTCTCCAGCGATATTTTTGTGTCGAGCATCCCGTTGGAGAGCGCGGCCACGATCGTCTCAGTGGCCGGCTGGCTAGTGCCCATTGAAAACGGCGATATCGCGCAGTCGCAGACGTCAGCCCCGGCCTCCAGGCCCTCGAGATACGCCATAGCGGCCAATCCGCTTGTGTAGTGGCTGTGGAGCTGAACGGGCAGATCCGCCTTGGACTTGATGGCCTCCACCAGCGAACGTGCCGCTACAGGAGTGAGGAGCCCCGCCATGTCCTTGATGCATATGGAGTCCGCTCCCATGTCGGCCATGTCCCGTGCCTGCTTCGCGAAGAGGTCAAGCGTATGCACTGGGGATATCGTGTAGGATATGCACAACTGGAGGTGCGCGCCCTCGCGCTTGACCTGGTTTGCCGCAGCCTCCATGTTGCGCAAGTCGTTCAGCGCGTCGAATATGCGGATGATGTCTATACCATTACCAACCATCCTCTTGACGAACTCCCGGACTACGTCATCGGCGTAGTGGCGGTAGCCGACGAGATTTTGGCCGCGCAGCAACATCTGGAGACGAGTCTTCTTCACCCTCCGCCTTATCTCGCGCAGCCTCTCCCACGGGTCCTCGTCAAGGAAGCGCATCGCGGCGTCAAAAGTCGCGCCGCCCCACATCTCGAGCGAGTGATAGCCGACTTCGTCAAGAGCCTCGCATATCGGGAGCATGTCGCAAGTCCTGAGGCGAGTAGCCATTATGGACTGATGGGCGTCGCGGAGCGCGGTCTCCGTTATCCCCACTGCGCGTCCTTTTGCGACGGATTTGGTATTTTCAGGTTTCGGCGAATTCTCAATAATTTTCTTTCTCGTATCGAATTGATCAGCCATAGCGTGCTTCCTCCATCGAATAATCAATCACGGCCTGCGCATCGAGACTGATCCGCATGGGATGCCTCGATGCGCGAAGTATCATAGCTTGTGTGAAAAACGATGTAAACAGCTATTTTCAAAGATACCGTCCGCGCTCGTTTAAAAACGCCTCAGCCTATAAAGCTCGATCTCATAACGCACACGCTCTCCACATGGGCCGTCTGCGGGAACATGTCGTAGGCGGCAAGGCTCTCCACCCTGTACATCCCGTCTTCAGCCATTCGAGCGACGTCGCGGGCAAGGGTCGCCGGATTGCAGGAGACGTATACGACAGTCTCAGGCGACATGAGCCTTATACCATTTATGACGTCTTCGGAGCAGCCGGCTCTGGGCGGGTCCAGTACCACGGCGTCGTATCTGTTGGGCGCCAAGGCTTCCGGCCTCCGCATGAAGGCCTCCGAGGACTCAGCGAAAATCCTCACGTTCGAAGCGCCGTTCATCTCCATGTTCTCCGCCATCCGCCTAGCGGCCGGGCGCCACTCCTCCACCGCGTCAACCTCCCCGGCGACCGATGCGAGAAACAGGGTGAGGCTCCCTACTCCACTATAGAGCTCCAGGAGCGAGGACGATCCGCTCTTTTCCAAAACGCCGCTTACGAATGAGAATATCCTCTCCGCCTGCGGTGCGTTGATCTGGAAGAAAGACGAGATGTCGAGGCGATATCTGTAATTTCCTAGCCGCGCGTTCAGGAATTTTTTCCCGCAGAGCGATTTGAAGAGAGGTCCCCAGACGAAGTTGTCCGAGCCGGTCTTGACGTTCATGACCGATCCGGCCAAATCGGGATTTCGAGCCCCGAGTTTCTGGTGAATGTCCCGGAGCCTGCCGAACTCCCGGCCGCTCAAGTCTCGGGACAAGACGACGCCTGATAGGACCTCCCTCAAGCCGCCGCACTCCCCGTATCTCGCCGCGATATAGCGAATGTCGCCGACGCGTTTTCTCTCGTCGTAGCCCCTGAAGCCAGAGCCGGCGAGGGCGCATATGACATCAGACACCACCCGCTCCGCCTGAGGCTTCAGAATCGGACAGCCATCGAACGGAACTATGTTGTGGGATCTTCTCTCGTAGTAGCCAGCGGCACGACCTACCGGCAGGACTGCCTTGCTGCGGTACCCCCACTCCTCGGGCGACGGGAAGCACTCGACGGCGCAATCCAGGTTTAACCTCCCTATCCTTCGCATCGCGTCGGCGAGAATTTTTTTCTTGAGCTCCACTTGAGAACGATAGCTCGCGTGCTGCAACTGGCAGCCGCCGCAACGGCCGTAAGCCCCGCAACGCGGGGAAACCCTGTCGCCGGACGAATCCAATATATCCAGCACCTCGGCCGCGGCGTAATTTTTGCTCGACCGGACGACGCGGCACCTGACCCGCTCACCCGGAAGCGCGCCCGGCAGGAAGACGACGAAGTTCTTCACATCCCCTGACTCGCAGCGCGCAACACCCTCTCCCTCGCTGTTGATCGAGGTTACGCCGACCGTCGCAATTTCACCTTTCCTCATCCGTCACCAGCCCGCCTGAAAAAAAAAGAGGGGCTGCGCGGCCCCTCTCCTCCGTGTCAAATATTCTACTTCTTCTCCCTCATCAGCTTGTAGCCCTCGTCGAAGGCCCTACTGTTGAGTTCCTCCGTGCCCTTCGGCACGTTCTGTAATATCGTGTTCCTGATCGACTCCGGCTTCATGTGACCCTGCAACTCCAGGACCCTGGCCACAGTACCGAGGGCGACCATGTTGGTCACTATCTCCCTGCCCAGCGTGTCGCGGGCGGTCTTGACGATTGGGAGGCGGTAAATTGCCGCGTTGACCTTCGGATCCTCTTGGACGAAGAAGTCGTCCAGGATGATCGTCCCTCCGTCCTTCGCGTCGTGAGCGTATTCGTCGCAGGCCTTCTGAGTGAGGATAACCTGAAGGTCAGGGTTGGCCGCCTTTGGATAATCGATCTCGCCTCGGGCTATGACCACCTCCGACTTGGAGGCTCCTCCCCTGGCCTCGGGGCCGTATGCCTGAGTCTGGACGGCATTGAGGCCTTCCTCCATCAGCGCCGCCGCCTGCCCTATGATGACCGCGGCGAGGATGACGCCCTGCCCTCCGGAGCCGGCTACGCGAATTTCATAACGGTCGCTCATAACTGTTACCTCCCAGCCTTTTCGATTACTCTCGCGTACTTCTTGGTGTACTCCTCGCCGTCGGCCTTGTGGAAAAGCTCGCCTATGACATACTTGCCCTCGAGTTCCTCCGGCGGCATGGAGTCCGCCTTGGCCTTCATCACACTGCGCTCCTTGAAGTAATTGAAGTTGTCGAGCGGACGCCCAAGTTTGTTCTTGCGGCCATACTGCGTGTGGCAGTGCGTCATGATCTCTATGACCGAAAATCCGTCGTGCTGGATCCCCTTTTTGATGAGGGATTCGCAGAGCTGAGGCTGGGCTATCGTAGCCCTGGCGACTAACGTGGCGCCCGCGCCCGTCGCCAGTCGGCATATGTCGAAGGGCGGATCGACGGCGCCGTACGGGGCGGTCGAAGCTATGGCGCCCACCGGGGTCGTGGGCGACGCCTGCCCGCCGGTCATGCCGTATATGCTGTTGTTCATGACGATGGCGCAGATGCCTATGTTCCTGCGGCACGCGTGGATGAAGTGATTGCCTCCGATGGCGGAGCAGTCTCCGTCGCCCATCACGTCGATGACGGTGAGTTCGGGGTTGACCATCTTAACCCCGGTGGCGAAGGCAAGTGAACGGCCGTGCGCCGTATGCAGGGTGCATGTGTCGATATATCCGGGCAGGCGGCTCGAGCAGCCTATGCCGGACGATATGACCGTCTTATCCGGGTCCCTGCCGAGCGAGGTCAGCGCGCGGAGCATCGCGTGCATGATGATGCCGTGCCCGCAGCCGGGGCACCAAATATGCGGCATGAACTGCGAACGCAGCCATTTCATTACATTTTCGCGAGGCAT
Organism: Synergistaceae bacterium; assembly: GCA_031269245.1. GTDB lineage: Bacteria > Synergistota > Synergistia > Synergistales > Synergistaceae > JAIRKI01. The sequence goes on from JAISZL010000019.1 coordinate 23,580, forward strand.
GTTATGCCACCTCCTTTATAAACGCCATAATCTGCGATGGTTTGAAGAGCTCGCCGTTCAAAAGTGTCTTGGAGTGGGTCTCAGCCTTCCCTCCGACGGCCCTTTCGATCTCCAGGCTCATCTGCCCCATGTTGAGCTCCGGGACGATCACGTGCTTGATGTCAGAGTCCACTACAAGTTTCTTGAGCTCCGCGTCGGCGAACGGCCATATGGTTATGGGGCGGAAGTGCCCCACCTTTATGCCCTGGCTGCGAAGCTCGCGCACCGCGCGGAGGGCCGAGCGCGCGACACAGCCGTAGGAGACGACCAGTATGTCCGCATCCCCGAAGCTCTCCGCCGTGTACTCCACCACCTCGCTCCGCTTGCCCTCGACCTTCCTCAGTATTCTCGATATTTTCTTGTCTATGTCCTGCGCGTTGTTCGTGGGAAAGCCCCAATCGTTGGCGGTGAGGCCGGTCACATGCCAGTGATACCCGTCTCCGAAAGCGGCCATCGGAGGAATGTCGTCGCTCTCGTCCGCCAGATAGGGAATGAACCGGTCGGGGGCGCATGACGGTTTCTTGCGGTCTATCAGCTCTAGAGTGCTGGGATCGGGGATCACTATCCTCTCCCTCATGTGCCCGACCACCTCGTCCGTCATGATCAGCACCGGCTGGCGGAACCTCTCGGACATGTTGAACGCCTTGACGGTAAGGTCATAGCACTCCTGGACGGAGGACGGGGCATACGCTATCGTGGCGTGGTCTCCGTGCGTGCCCCATCTGGCCTGCATGACGTCGCCCTGGGAAACCTTCGTCGGCAAACCGGTGGACGGCCCTCCTCGCTGAACGTCCACACAGATGAACGGTATCTCAGCGATGTATCCGTACCCGAGAAGCTCCTGCTTCAGTGAGAAGCCAGGGCCTGACGTGCCTGTCATCGCCTTGGATCCCGCTATGGAAGCGCCGATAGTGGCTGCTATGCCGCCTATTTCGTCCTCCATCTGGATAAATTTACCCCCAAGTCTCGGAAGCTCCTCCGCCATAACCTCGGCTATTTCCGTCGAAGGGGTGATCGGGTACCCCCCGAAGAAACGGCAGCCGGCGTCGATGCCGCCCATAGCTATAGCCTTGTTACCCTGCCAAAATTCAGCCCTGGACATGTTATTCACTCTCCTCCACCGTTATCGCAAAGTCCGGGCACATGTTTTCGCACTGACGGCAGCCTATGCAGTCGGAGACGCGAACGGGTTCGCACTTGACCTGGCCGTCCAGCTCCAACACCTTCTTAGGGCAAATGCCAATACAGAGGCCGCACCCCTTGCACCACACCTTGTTGATTTTTACGTTGAAACTCTTTGGCAAAAAATCCACCTTCCTCCCTGGTCTTGTCCCAGAAAACACCGCAATCCATTCATCCCCCCATAGGAAAACGGATCTCGGCCTCAAAATTGTCGTCTTTGTCAGCTATATTGGAATATAGCTAAAATTTATGCGCAAATCAAGTAAAAACAGACGACTTTCGATTTCACGAAAATTTCAAAAAATTTTACCTCGCTAACAAGTTCCGTGCCTGCGTTGACTTTGAGAGAATCGTGTTATAGCGAAAACACCAAGCTGTCCGCCGCAAAACACAGCAAAGCGAGAGGCTGTGTTCCATCGCCCCTCGCGGATTGCCGTTTCGCTCCGGAACATTTTAAGCTAAGGAAACGCTGATCAATTCGCCTCGACGACATTTTGCCGTTTTTAGGACAGGGATGCAACAAGGCTTTCAATCTTCACCCTTCAGACCCCTAACTATAAATCAGCCTTTCCTCAAAAAAGCGCTATGTGATATTCGGCTCCATTATCAGCTCGCCTCGCGCAAAACGCCTGTAATCAAGCATGGACAAATCTATGTCGGGCGCGTTGCCGGTCAGCTGCTGGGCCAGGACCTTCCCAGCTATGGGCGCGAGCATGAACCCGTGCCCGGAGTACCCGGTGGAGTGGTAGAAGTTCTTCACATCCGTCTCGCCAATTATGGGCGATCCGTCTGGAGTCATGTCGTATAGCCCAGCCCAGTGGCGCACGACCCTTATCTCCTTCGTAACGGGCAGGAGCTTGTTTAAGACGCGGCTCATGGCCGTTATGAACTGCCACGTGCTCTTGTTCTCAAAGTCCTGGGGATGCCCGGCCGGGCTCATACCGCAGATGATAGAGCCGTGGGGGCGCTGCTGGATGTAGTAGTTGCCGGAGAAGCTCATGAGCATCGGAGGGCACACCCCAGCTTCGACCGGCTCCGTTATCATTATCTCATGCCGCTCCCCCCAATTGGGCAGATCCACCCCCGCGAACTTAGCCACAATCTGGGAGTAGGCCCCGGAGCAGTTTATTACCACATCGGCGTCGATGTGGCCTCTCGACGTGTCAACCCCGACGGCCCTGCCTCCTTTGACGGTTATTCCCGTGCACTCCGTCCTCTTGAAGTACGAGACGCCGAGTTTCTTAGCGGCCTCCAAATACGCGAAGGCGGTGAGAAATGGGTCTGCGTGCCCGTCGCGGGCGTGGTACGTGAAGCCCTCGGCGTCCGACGCGTCGAGCGCGGGGCATATCTTCCTGGCCTCGGAGAGCGTAACGGACCTGCTCTTGATGCCAAGGCCGTTCTGAAGCGCCATGCCCTTCTTCAGGTTCTCGAACTCGTTCTGGGAGTACGCGACCAGGAGATATCCTCCCTGGTTGAGGCCAACGGACATCCCCAACTCATCCTCAAGGCTCTCGAAGATGTCGAGCGCCGCTATCCCGAGCCGGCAGTTCATCTCGGTACCCCACTGTGCGCGAATCCCAGCTCCGCACCTTCCGGTGGACCCGCCGCACACCGTGCCCTTTTCTATGACCGCCACGTCACGTCTGCCTAAGCGCGTCAAGTAGTACGCGGTCGCGATCCCGACGATGCCCCCGCCTACGATCACTACGTCCGCCCTGTTTTTCCACTCCATGCGGCCTCACCTCACTCCGATGCAAGCAAGCCCGTCTTTATGGGCTTGACGGGCGGCCGAACCGTTCCGGCCTCCACCTGGTCGATTGGCACGCCAAGCCTGCGGGAGAGCTCGCGCAGTATTATGTCCTGGCAGCCCCTTCCCTGGCACGGCCCCATGCCGACGCGCAGGACCCTCTTCAGCTCGTTGAACGTGTCGCAGCCTCTGTCGATCCACTCCCTTATCTCGTCAAGGGTGATCTCCTCACACCTGCAGACGATCACTTCTTTTTCAGCTTTTTTGGCGTCGCCCATTTCAGCCACCTACCTTTATGGCTCTTATGTCGTTCGCGAATTCCTTTGGGGCGGAGACGTGAATGACATAGGTTTTATCCCGCTTTGGCTCGATCACGGCCTCGACCGTCCCCTTGGCGAGCGCCTCCCCGGAGCGTCCCAGGCAGGTTACGGAGTCTCCCTTCGACGGCAGGGGCAGCATCTCGTAAGGCAGTTTGTAGAGGGCCTTGTCCTTGCCGAAGGAGAGGTCCACGACGAAGCATGCAAGCCCGGGGCACACGGCGACGCAGATCGCGCAGCCCGTGCATTTTTCGTAGTCTATCACAGGAGTGTCGTTGATATCCTCGAATGGAAGTATGGCGCCTGTCGGGCAGCTGGTCGCACAGGGGTTGCAGGGTATGCGCTGCGGACACTCGACTATGACCAAGCCGGACTTCTTTGCCTTCCACTTGTCGCAGGGAGGTCGGATCGCCCCCGGCCGCTCGTCTGTCAGGATTCCGCTGTTGAAAAGGGACTCGCTTTCACTCATTGCAACACGCCTCCCATCCGCCGCGCGACACCTTGACGATGCCGGAGCGTATCTTCTCCCCAACCTCCCCGGCCCTCAGGTGGTCAAGCCGCGCCCAGTACTCGTCCAGTTTTTCCATCTTAGCGGGGAGGCCTAAGCTGTTCGCCGCGCAGAGGCCGGCAATGCGTCCCTCGACCATCGCCGCGCTCGCCTCCTCTATGCCCATCGCGTCGCCCGCGGACCAGAAATCCGGGTTTGAAGTCCTCATGGTACGATCCCGCTCCGCTACGGAGCCGCATAGCTCCGGCACGTATCTCATCTTGCACCCAGCGTGCGACAGTATCTCCGTGGTGGGGGAAAGCCCAACCGCCAGGCAGATGACGTCACAATCGACGCTCCGCTCCTGTCCGGTGGGGTTGAATTTGTCGTCGAGCTCCGTTATCACCGCGCCCTCGACCACACGCCCGCCCAAAGCCTCCTTTATGGAATGCTTGAGCAAAATCGGCACGCCGAGCCTTCTGATCTTCGCGGCGTGGACCCAGTAGCCGCCGATCCTGGGCATCGCCTCAACCACCGCCGCCACCTCCACTCCCGCCTGCATGAGCTGGTAGCTGACGATGAGCCCTATGTTGCCCGCGCCAACCATCAGAACTCGCCTGCCCGGGGTCACCCCGTAGACGTTCATGAGCGTCTGCACCGCGCCCGCCCCATACACACCGGGGAGATCGTTGTTCGGGAACGGTATGAGTCGCTCAGACGCGCCGGTGGCGATTATCGCCCTCCGCGCTTTGATCCGAGAGTACGAATCCTCCCCCCGCATGACGGTGAACGTCTTGTCCTCCGCGTAGTAACCCGTGACCGTCGCGTTGGTCAGTACCTCCACGCCGCGCCCGCACTCCTCGATCTCGTCCAGGAGGATACCCGCTATTTTGTAGCCCCTCGTCCCGGCGTACTCGTCCTTGCTCCCGAAGAATTTATGGGTCTGCTTGACGAGCTGCCCTCCAAGCTGGAGGTCGCTCTCGACGACTAGTACCCTCGCCCCGCACGATGCGGCCTCGGACGCCGCGGAGAGCCCCGCCGCGCCGCCGCCCACCACGAGAATGTCAGTTGAGATATCAGTCATGCCTCCAACACCTCACTCTGGAAGAATAGGGGCGATGCGCGCATGCCCCCTGCCGTGCTGCGTCTCGACCTTCATCCCGGCTTCCAGGGGCGTGACGCAGGTTCTCACGTTTGGAACTCCGTCCACAACCATAAAGCAACTGCTGCACTTCCCAATGGCGCAGAAAAAACCCCTGGGGCGCCTCATGTTCGGGGTCTCGCGGTAAACTCTGACGCCGTTCGCGTGAAGAGCGGCCGCAATAGGAGCGCCCTCGAATCCCTCCATGGACGCTCCGTCGAAGGTGAACTCGACCTTCTCTCCCCTTTTAAAGTAAGATAAGTCGAGCACTGGGTGTTCCGCAATAAGCTCCATCGACATTCCCTCCGTCCTCAATCAAAGTCGGCATGTTCCGCGCGACCTGCCTTAGTACGAGATTTCAGCGCGATAACGATCGGTCCCCGCCCCCCTTCTCTATCTCCCTGATGTATCCGTAAATGGTGAACTTGCTGTTGCCCATCTCTCCCGCTATGTACTCCACAGCGCCCTTCATGAGGAAGAAGCCCCTCTTCATGAGGTTTTTTATGATGATTTTTTTTTGGCTTTTGGAGAGCTCGGAGATGGGCTTGTCGACCAGTCCTTTTATCTCCCTAAAGACGTCGTTGAACACGTCGTCCATCTCGAGCCCGAAGAATTCGTTGACCGGCTCGCTACCGGCATCCCCGCCGGATGAGACGAGGGAATCGATGAACTCCCTGGCGGCCAGGGCTCTCGTGGTGTCGAAGTGGATGCACAGAAGGCCTATTATCTCTCCGTCGCCGTCGCGCAGGGCGATGACCCCGCACTTTATGAGCTTGCCGTTGTTCGCCCTGGCGATGTAGGTGTGGACGTCGTTGGGTTTTGCGAAAACGCCTGAGTTCAAGAGCTCGAGGCCGTAAACCGACATGGGCGACCCCAGCGACCTGCCGGTGACGTGACCGTTTGCGCAGGCGACTATGGAGCGCTCGAGGCGGCTGACGTCGTGCAACAGCACCTCGCAGTCGTTCCCTAGGATCTCGGCGAGGCCATACACGAGCTGCGCGTATTGGCCGAGCTTTGGGTGAATGCCGCGCAAATCACTGGAATGCATACCGCATCCTCCGCTCATTTATTCGACTGTGCTCAAGCTTACGATGAACTAATGTTAGTTTTAACACAAATAATTGTCAACCGCTAATAAGCAAAATATGAAAAGTGGATGTTTTGATATGAAGAAAGAAGAAAACAGGACGAGAAACAAGGCAAACCGCATCCATCAGGTATTTTTACACTGAGCACAAACTAATTTACCGTTCAATGAAAGGCGGAAATGGGGACAATTTTTTGTGCGGCAGAGCGCCGCGTCTTGCGGCATCGCCCGAAACCAGAGTCATAAAACGCTTGAATGTCGTTTAGGCCATTTAATCTTCGAAGGGGAAACGATACCGCGTCAGCCCCAGCTCGTCGCGAATTGCCGCGAGCTCGCGCTGTACTCCCTCGTTGACCAGCACACCGGTGTCCTTGCGCTCCATCCAGGCGAGGTATTCCTTTTCCCCGGCCGTGTATATCCGGTCGTGCCCCGGCGCCTTTCTTGAGTTCCTCAATGCGCGCAGGATATCCCCCGCCGTCTTTTTGAAAACCTCCAGAGGGATGAACGCTTCGACGTCTATGGCTATGAAGAAGTGGCCGAGGTGGAACTTGCGCTTCCCTCCGTCCTCCCCGACTCCAGTCAGCCCTTTCATGAAGAGGCCGTTCTGAAGCGCGGAGCAGAGTATTTCGACCACGGTGGCATAACCGTACCCCTTGTAGCCCGCCAACTCCTCCCCTATCCCTCCAAGCGGAGCCAGGGCGGCGGTCCCCTTCACTAGCGCGGTCAGTATCTCCTCAGAGTCCGTCATTGGCGAGCCGTCCTCCTCTATCACAGTACCCTCAGGAGTTGAAAGCCCGTTGCGAGCCCATGCCTCGATGGTTCCCCTCTGCACTATGGAGGTGGCGCAGTCAAGGACGAAGTCAAACGGCTCGTCGGTCGGGATCCCGAACGTCAGCGGATTCGTCCCCAACATGTTGTCTATACCGAACGTAGGCGCTATCGACGGCCGCGCGTTGGTCCCGGTGATCCCGATGCAACCCTCCTCAGTAGCCATAGTGGCATAATATCCGGCGATGCCGTAGTGAGTCGAGTTGGTCGCGGCCACCATGCCAAGACCGTGCCGCTTGGCCTTGGCGATCGCCATTCGCATCGACTTCACGCCAACGACCTGCCCCATTCCGTCGTGCCCGTCCACGACCGCTGTGGCAGGTCCCTCTTTGATCACCTCGAAGAGCGTGACGGGGCTTTGGATGTTCTCCTTTATGCGGTCCAGGTATATGGGCTTCAGGCGGTTCAACCCATGCGACTCTATCCCCCTTCGGTCGGATTCCAGCAGAACGTCCGCACAGATTCTGGCGTCCTCCTCGGGAATGCCGTAGCCGCTGAATACATCCATGATGAAACTATCGATAAGATCCCATGGGATCGATATATAAGGCATGAGTTCTCCTCCAAGCCAGCTGAAATTTTTATTTTAACGCGACTCAGACGTCCTCACCATACAATGCGAGGCGCGCTTATGTCAAGGCCGCCCGTCCGACTCTTAACTAGGAAACGCTGATTTATGTCAAAGGCCTGAAGATCGAGGATTCAAACCACTTCGGAACCCGCGACCCAAAAATCCTCATGCCGCGCATGTCCCCTGTTATTATTATGATTTAACTCAGTAAAAACAACTATTTTAATATACGACATTGCCACTATTTTATACTTCACTATAAAAACTAAAATCACTAATGTTGAGGTCTTTTGAGGTTTTATAGAGGAATATACCGAATCTATCCGGCGGGTATTGCCGAATCATCCTTTCGAGCGCACCCGCGTGTATATGCCTAACCACAGCCGGGGGCGAGGAAGATGCGAATACATATAGACTATATAGAGACAGCCAACTTGCTCTTCATCCAGCGCGACGAACTCTTCAGTCAGGGAATAGCGCCTTTGCAGCGAGAACCGTTTTACGACAACCTCTTCGACGCCGTCGCTGCCAAATGGAAGAACAAGACCTTCGTTTTTTCCGACTATACCGTCGAGCCAATCGCGGGCAAGGTCGTGTTGCGCGAAAAAAAGAATATATTGCGCCGATTCAAAAACGACTGGCACAATATCCGCATCTTCGGCTCGGATTCGGCTCTGCGGCCGGAGCTGACCTTTTCGATATTCTCAAGCATCAACGTTTTTGAGAGGTCAATCCGCAAAGCGCTGGGCTCCGGGAAAAACGTCGATTTCCACAGATTCATGCTCGACAACAACGTGCAACTGTACCCAGAGGACAGGTACGCCATATATCCCTCCGAATACCCCTTCGCGAATTTCCGCAAAAAGTGGGTCTTGGGCTGCTGAACCCGCAGCCTCCTCGCCTCGCGAAACACGTTCAACGCCGCGGCTTCGCTGTGCTATAATTTTTCGAAGTAAAGATATTGGCGGTGCCGGAATGGGGGGCGCGACATGAGCTTGAACGAAACTCCGTCGTCGGAGCGCGTGCACATAGGGCTATTCGGGAGGCGCAACGCTGGGAAGTCGAGCCTGATGAACGCGATCACAGGACAGTCGCTGGCGGTCGTGTCGGATGTTCCTGGGACGACGACGGACCCAGTCCGCAAATCAATTGAACTGCTGCCCATAGGGCCAGTCCTCCTGATCGACACCCCGGGGATGGACGACGTGGGGGAACTTGGCGCCAAGAGGGTCGAAAAGGCGCGGCAGGTCCTGCGCCAAACCGACGTGGCGGTGCTCGTGGTTGACGCGCGGGCGGGGAAGTCGGGCGAGGACGATGAACTGCTCGAACTCTTCGAGTCCGGCGGTGTGCCGCGCGTCACGGTTTACAGCAAGTGCGACCTGCTGGAGTCCAGACGCCCCGCCGGAAGGGACGAGATGTTCGTCAGCGCGGTCACCGGCGAGAACATGGAGGCGCTGAAGGAGCATATAGCCAGGCTCACGCGCTCCGAGAGCGAAAAGCTCCGCATAGTCGGCGACCTGCTGAACCCCTCGGACTTCGTCGTCCTCGTGGTCCCCATCGACAAGGCCGCCCCGAAGGGACGCCTCATACTCCCTCAGCAACAGACGATACGCGACGTTCTGGAGGCCGACGCCGCCGCGATAGTCGTGAAGGAGTTCGAGCTGCGCGATACGCTTCGAAGTTTGGGGAAACGCCCGAGGATGGTCATCACCGACAGCCAGGTGTTCGCCAAGGTCTCCGCCGACACGCCGCCGGACGTCGATCTCACCAGCTTCTCGATCCTCATGGCCCGTTACAAAGGCGTTCTCGACGAGGCGGTGAGGGGCGTTATCGCGCTGGAAAAAATTTCGGACGGCGACAAAATACTGATATCGGAGGGCTGCACCCATCATCGTCAGTGCGACGACATAGGCACCGTGAAACTGCCCCGCTGGATTCGCCAGCACACCGGGAAAAAGCCGATTTTCGAGTTCACGTCCGGCGGTTCCTTCCCCGATGACCTCTTTCCATACAAGCTGATCATCCACTGCGGCGCGTGCATGCTGAACGAGCGGGAGATGAAACACCGACAGAGGGAGGCGGTGTCGCGGGGCGTTCCCATCACCAACTTCGGCGTTCTGATAGCCCACATGCAGGGGATATTGGAGCGGTCGGTCTCGGTATTTCCCCACCTCTCGGCAGAGTTGTCCGAATTGGCCGAGCGCGAGGGCTGAGGCGTGCGCGCCGAACGCGACAAACTCGGAGAAATCCAGCTCCCGGACGACGCGCTCTACGGAGCGCAGAGCGCGCGCGCCAGAGAGAACTTCGACTTGGCGTACAAATCGACCAATTTACGCCTGATACATGCGATAATTAAAATAAAAAAATCAGCGGCAATCGTCTATGAGAAACTATTGCCGGAGCGAGCGGATGTCTACAGAGCCATAATCGGGGCGTGCGACCTCGTCCTGTCCGGCGGGGCCGGGCCGGAGCGGGAGATGTTCATAGTGGACGCGCTCCAGGGCGGCGCGGGCACGTCGACGAACATGAACGTCAACGAGGTCCTGGCGAACCTGGCGCTTCAGATCATGGGCAGGACGCGCGGCGAGTACGGCGCGGTACACCCGATCGACGACGTGAACAGGGGGCAGTCGACCAACGACGTCTACCCCACCGCCCTGCGGATCGCGTCGATAGAGCTGCTGAGGGACCTGAGCGACGAGTGCGCGCGCCTGCAGAGATCGCTGCAAGCGCGCGAGAGCGAGTTCGACGAGGTTCGCAAGCTCGGGCGCACCGAACTGATGGACGCTGTGCCGGTCACCTTGGGCATGGAGTTCGGCGCCTACGCGCAGGCGATAGCCCGCGACAGGTGGAGGCTCTACAAGGCCGAGGAGCGGCTGAGGCAGGTGAACATCGGCGGTACAGCCGTCGGCCTCTCCGACAACGCATCCAGGAAATACAGGTTCGGCGTCATCGAGGAGCTCCGAAAAATCACCGGGATGGGGCTTGCCGCAGCCGAGTACCCCATGGACATAACCCAGAACAACGACGTGTTCGTGGAGATCTCAGGCTTGCTCAAGGCCCTAGCGGTGAACCTGATGAAGATGTCGAACGACCTCCGGTTGATGAACTCCGGCCCGCACGGCGGGATAGGGGAGATAAAGCTGGCCGGTCTGCAGGCCGGGAGCTCAATAATGCCGGGCAAGACGAACCCTGTGATCCCGGAGATGGCGATCCAGGTGGCGATGAAGGTCATGGCGGGCGACTGCGCCATAACCTCCGCCGCGTCGCACGGCGAGTTCGAGCTGAACGCGTTCTTGCCTCTGATAGCCGACACGCTTCTCGAAAACATGTCCCTGCTCGAACGGGCTCTCTTTATATTCCGCGTTCGCTGCGTGGAGCTGCTGGCGCCGAACAGGGAGAGGTGCGAGGAGCTTTTGGACGGCTCGTGCGCGTTCGCCGCGGCCTACGTCCCGATCCTCGGCTACGACAGGGTGGCCCGCGTCATCGACGACAACGGCGGCGACGCCGCCAAAACAAGGGCGGAGTTGAGGGCGTTGTCCGGCGGATGATCGTTTGGCGGCACAAGCGCGGTATGCGGCACAATTCATATTTGAAATCAAATACCTGAGGGCGAAGCGTTAAAACAGGTTTGGAGGACCACTCCAGCCACATCAAAAACAACCTGTTGACAGCGAATCGGTATCAGGCATTGAGGAGGATGGAGATGGGGAAAAATATATACGCTCAATTGCTCGACGAGCTGCTGGAGGGGCGAGAGGCCATTCTCGTGACGACCTGCGCCCCTAGCGGCATCTCAAAGGCTCTTCACTCAGCGCGAGAACTCCCCGACTGGGAGGAAAGGCTCGGGGACGACGACTCGCTTCACGTCGAGCGCAGCGGGGACGCCGCCGAGGTGACGGAGTACTTCCTGCCGCGTCCCCGGATGATAGTGTTTGGCGGCGGGCACATCGCCCTCCCCCTCTCGCGCATGGCGTCAATGCTGAAGTTCGATGTCATTGTGTACGACGACAGGCCGATTTTCGCCGATGCGTCGAGGTTTCCCGACGCCAGCCGCGTCATATGCGACGGCTTCGATAAAATCGGTGACAACGTCCAAATTCGCGGCGGCGACTACGTGGTCATCGTCACGAGAGGCCACAGGCACGACCAGGACTGCCTGCGCTTCACTCTCAGCGGCGAGGCTCCCCGCTACGCGGGCATGATAGGCTCGCGCCGCAGGGTCGCCATAGTGCGAAGAGCGATGCTGGAGGAAGGGCACGACGAATCTCTCGTGAGCCGGCTCCACTCGCCCATCGGGCTCGACATAGGGGCGGTCACCCCCGAGGAGATAGCGATCTCCATCCTGGCGGAAGCCGTGCGGGAGAAGCGCGGGCGGGGCGCTTCACGCGCCGCCGCCGCGCCCAGGTGGAGGTATCGCGAGTGCTACGCGGACATGGAACTGATCGAATGGCTGGCACACGGCGAAGGAGCCCCGTCCGCGCTCGTCACGGTGCTGTCGGCTGAGGGGTCCACGCCGAGGGAGAGCGGGGCGAAGATGGCCGTCACGTTCGACGGGCGCGCGATCGGAAGCATCGGGGGCGGCTGCGCCGAGGCGGACGTCATACGAGACTGCATGGACGTCATGCGCGGAGACGGGTTCCTGTTCCGAAAAATCGACATGACCGACTCCGCCGAGGATGACGGCATGGTCTGCGGAGGCGTCATGGAGGTCCTCATAGAGGCGCTGAATCGCGAGAGCTGACCCGCATCCGAGGACTCCACAGGCGGCGCGCTCTTCATGACGCGCCGGGGCGGCCCGGACAAATGAATCATCATTTACTATTTTTGCAATCATTTAATGACTTTTATCCAAGAATATATACTATAATATTCCCGCGGTATCGTAATCGCACGTGTCCGCTTGATTGCGGTAGACACACGCGAAGTGGTGCCGCGGCCCGGCAGACAGCGCCGCGGACCAAAAAATCACTTGGAGGGTTGATCGTATGAGAAATATGAGCATCTTGGCAAAAACACTTCTTCTGGCCGCGATCCTTACCGTCTTGCTCGTCGTCGTTTCAGTCATGGGGTATAGAACCAGCGTTAAGATCGCGGCGGAGACCGACGCGATGTACAACGATTACGCCAAGCCCGCGATGTGGCTGCTGGACGCGAAGTCCCTGGCTATACAGGTGAGACGCCTGACGGGAAGGATCCCGACCATGGACCCCTCCCTCATACCGGCGATCGAGAGAGAGATCACCAGTGCGAGAAGCGAAGTCGGGGAGTTCTTCAGACTTTACGAACAAACCAAAATGACCAGCGCGGAGAAGAAAATACTGGCGGAACTCCAAGCCACCAGGACTCTCGTCTTCCAGGAACAAAATGAGGTCCTTGCGGCGGGCAAGGCCGGAGACAGGGCAAAACTGGCCGAAATCGAGGAAAAAATGGGACAGCAGGGAGCGATATCCCTGCTCGAGAATAAATACATATCGCATTACGAGGAACTGACCACCCTGCTTGAGAAACAGGCGGACCAGTCAAACAACGACGTCAAGAAGACCGCCGACACCGCGATATTTGTCATAGCGATTGTTTCGGTCATCGCCATCATCGCCGGAATAACGCTGGGAATAGTCATCGCCAAGATGATAACAGCGCCTATAACGAGGACCCAGAGGACAATCATCACCTTTTCGCAGGGAGACCTGACGAGCGAGTTCGAGACCGAGGGCAGGGACGAGATAGCGGTGATGGGGCAGAACCTTCAGCACATGGCTGACAGCCTGACAGAGATAATAACGTCGGTCAAGGGCTCGAGCGAAAACATCACGGGGACGGCCCAGGAGTTCTCGGCTCTCGCGGAGGAGACCAACGCGTCCGTGGAGGAGTTCCGCGCCAACGTTGAGGACATGAGCAACAACCTGAGCTTTTTGGCGTCTACCGGCGAGGAGGTCAACGCTTCCGTGGAGGAGGTAGCGGCTGGCGCCCAGGCGACGGCGGAGCGGGGCACCGACATCGCCCGCAAGGTCAACGACGCCATGACAGCCGGGGAGAACGGCATGAACTCAGTCCGCAGAGCGGTAAGCGGGATCGACGGCGTGGCGCAGAACGCCTCCGAGGCGGCGAAGTCCGTCCAGGAGCTGGGCACCCGCACCCGTCAGATACAGAGCTTCGTCTCTCAGATCGGCGGCATCGCCGACCAGACGAACCTCCTGGCGCTGAACGCCGCGATCGAGGCCGCGCGCGCAGGCGACGCCGGGCGGGGGTTCGCGGTGGTCGCCGAGGAGGTGCGCAAGCTCGCTGAGGACAGCAACGTGGCTGCGAAAAACATCGAGGAACTCGCTAAGACGATCACCGGCGATCTCGACCACGTCGTCTCAATCTCGCTGGATAACGCCAAGGCGTCGGAGGGCGCGAAGGATCTGTCTCGCGAGACGGAGGAGACCATCGTGAACATGCTCGCCTACTTGAAGGAGATTTCGGCGGACACGCAGGACCTCGCCGCGGTGTCCGAGGAACAGGCCGCATCCAGCGAGGAGATCGCCGAGGCGGTCCAGAACATCGCGTCCAAGGTGGCAAGCACCGCCGAGGCGGGAGAAAACATCCGCTCTGGAGTCGTTGAGGTGGCCAACGCCGCGGAACGCATGGAGCAAGGGGCTGAGGGGCTCTCCAAACTCGCCGACGACATGCAGAATCTGCTCTCGTTCTTCAACACCGGCGACGATTCCGCTCCAGTCAAAAAGGCGGGCCGTTCGAGCTCATCCAACAAACGGGCATCCGCCAGATTGGCGCTGCCGTCTGGAAGAAAAGCGTAGACAGAGCCCCATAGCGCGGGCAAAAACGCCCCGGCTGCGCGGCCAGCCTTCTATTTCATACCAATTTGTGAAATCAAAGGCCTGTAAGGGTGAAGCGTTAAAACAGGTTTGAACAAACGCTTCAGCCGCATCAAAAACAGCCTGTTGATCGCGAATCGGTATCAATCGCGGGCCGTGCGGGGGAAGGCAAGTGTCCGGCCGCGCCCCGATTGGGCGAGGGCGGCGGTACGGGCGAATTGACGCGAATGAGGAGGCGAAGGCATGGACTGGACTAAAAAACGCGTTTGCGGCTTCGCGGCGGTCATGGCCGTGCTAACCATCTTCGCCGCGGCCTGCCCGTCTGCGTGCCTCGGCACATTTTTGGGAAGCGGCAGCTCGTCTGACATGCCGCAAGAGGGGCAAAACAAATTTTACGACGCGGCGGCCGGATACGCCATCGCGCGGCACCCTCGAATCGAGGAAATTCACGAGGTCATGAAAAGCCCTCGCGGTCTCCTCTCCCGCATAGAACGCCGGATGGACAGGGAGGCCGCCGTAACGCCGCGCTCAGCGCGGCGCAACGCGCTAAGGGCTTATCTCGCCGAACACGACAGGTCCATAACAGCGGGCGGCAAAAATTCCATAATATCGTCGGCAAACATCCTCAAGAGCTGGCGAGACGCACTTCGTCCCCTCTATCACGCATAAATCCACCGGCCGGAGAGAACCATCGCGCGGCGGCCGCACCGTCAACTCGGTTGCCGGCAAACACCTGGATTCGAAACGACGTCCTCCAGCTTCTCCGAAATGGCCTCGTAGCAGAAGTTGACCAACTGCTCCTTCAGCCACGCTATCAGCTCGCCGCCGGACTCGTATTTGTACTGCTCCAGCTCGTCCATGGCGCTCTGCATCGCGTCGATGTCGTAATCCTGGCTCGCCCTCAGCATTTTTTCTAGGAGCGAGCGGTCCGGCTCGGGCATGGAGTTTTTCCCGCGGACGGCCTCACTGCTGACTTCGTCCGCGCTCTCGACCAGTGTCTTCAGTTGGATGAGCAGCGTCTCGACGGTGCAGATGAACGTCTCGTTGCCGGCCATCACGCGGGTGAAATCGCCGCCCTTCGCCGATATCTCGAGCGCCTCCGCCATTCTTCCCGCTTCGTCGGCGCATATGCCGTAGCAGCTTCCCTTCACTCCGTGCACGGTCACGGCGTACTCGGAGAGCGTGGACTCCGTCACCCCCCTGAGCGTCGCCAGCAGTCTAGGCATGTTCTGCGTGAACGATTTGACGACGCCCATGTAGACGGACGCAACGTTGTTGAATCGCTTCATCCCGGCCGCGATGTCCACCCCGCTTATCCGGGTTTTTTCGAGCAGGCCCGCCAGTATGACGCCGCTGTCGTGCTTGGCATCCGCGCCGAGCGCTCCCTCCTCGGCCTCCCGTATCGTCTCGAGCGGCTGCTTGTCCCTGATGAACCGACGTAGCACGGCATCCAACTTCAACACGTCTATCGGCTTCGTGAGGAACGCCTGAAAACCGTTTTCCAGGAACACCTTATCGTTGCCCGCTATCGCGTTTGCCGTCAGGGCGACTACCGGGACGGTTTTGGCGTACTCGCTGCCTATTTTGCTCCTGATGATCTTAGTCGTCTCTATTCCGTCCAGCACTGGCATCATGTGGTCCATGAAAATCACGTCGTAGAGGGGTTCTCCTTTTCGGATGAGGTTTATGGCGTCCATGCCGCTCGTCACACAGTGAATGACCAGGCCTTCGTAGGCCATCATCATGCCCTTCGCCACATCGAGGTTCGTTGTCACGTCGTCCACGACCAGCACCTTGCCGTAGGGCATCGGGAAGTAGTCCACATTCTTCACCTTGCGGCTCTGCCCCTCCAGGAAGCGGAAGCCCTTGAGGTTGTCGGCGCACTCACCGCCTATGGGACGGGGGTCGGTGATGCTCTGCCTGATGCGCACCGAAAACTTGCTGCCGTGCCCATACTCGCTCTCTACGCTTATGGACCCGCCCATCATCCGCACCAGCCTCTTGCAGATCGAGAGCCCGAGCCCAGTACCCTCTACCGTGCGGTGGCTCGTCATGTCGACCTGCTGGTAATCGGAGAAGAGCTTGGGTATGTCTTCCTCCGAGATGCCTATGCCGGAGTCCTTCACGTAGCAGTCGAGCCAGATGACATCATCATCATCATCCTTGGCGCACGCGAACCCCAGTTCCACGACTCCGTGCGGCGTGTACTTTATCGCGTTCGAGAGGAGGTTGTTCAGTATCTGCTTGATCCTCAGCTCGTCGCCGTACAGCCTGTTCGGCAGGTCCGGGTCGACTTCCAGCTTGAACGTGATCGGCTTGGAGCCGATGCGCACGATATTCATGCTTATAGTGTCGCTTATGATGCTAGCGGTCTCGTAGTCGATGGGGATCAGCTCGAAGCGCCCCGACTCTATCTTCGAGATGTCCAGGATGTCGTTGATTATGTTGAGCAGGGTGACTCCTGAGCCGTATATCTTCTCGAGGTTGGCCAGCGTGTCCTGCGGCAGGTTTTTCCGCAGTTCTAGCTCGGCCAAGCCGTTCACCGCGTTGAGAGGAGTGCGGATCTCGTGGCTCATGCTCGCCAGGAACTCGCTCTTGGCCTTGTTCGCCGCCTCCGCCGCCTCCTTCGCCCGCAGCGCCTCCGTCACGTCGTGGTACAACGAGAGTATGCCCTCGAACTCACCCACGTCGTTTCTCATGGCTGTCGTGGTGACGTTGTAGATGCGGGGACCGTCTCCCATGTCGATGGTCTCCTGCCCTATTATGGTGCTGTGCTCCTCGAGGGCTCGTTCGACCCTCTTCGTTACGTGCTTCAGCAAATCCGGGTTGTCGAACCGGCTGAATATCTCGGTGAAGTGCCTGCCGTCTATCAGGCCGAAGCTCTGAATGCCGGCTATGCGCAGGAACGCGTCCGTGCAGTAGGCCAGATAGCCGTCCTTGTCGAACAGAAATATAATGTTCGGGCTGTTCTCGAGCATCATGTTAAGGAACCGCTCCTGTTTCGACTTCTCCGCGTTCAGCACGGAAGCAAGCCTGTCGCGCGTAGCGGCGATGGATTCGGCGCGGGCGATGACCTTTTGAAGTGCCGCGAACTGCCTGTTCAACTTCCTCACCCGCGACTGCAGGCTCGCGTTTTCAGCCCTGAGCTGGGCTGCCTCCTCGACGACGACGCCCCTCTGGACCGAATCCTCATCCTTGACGTCAACGCTCATAATGGCCTCACAGCGCGCATAAAATTATAGTGTCGTTCTGAAGATGGTTGGAGATGCGCCCGTCATCCAAAAACATCGGAAATATCTCCCCTCCAGAGTATGCGAAGCAATAGGGCGCAGAGCCGGCTATGCGCCTGTCCACCTCTTCGTGCTCCGCCATCACCTTCGTGCCGAGCGTCCAGCCGCGCGCCACGCACGAGTATATCAGGACGCCCCTTCCGCCGCCCTTCTCCACCGCCTCCCCCACCGCGGCCCCAGTCGAGGAGAGCACGTCGTCGGACCCCATCATGGCTATGGCAAACGTCGATCCCTCGGGGATGGACCCGCCAAGTACGAGGCTCCCGTCCTCGTTGGAGTCGATACACCCCCGAATCAGGGTCGACCCGTCGTCGAGCTTTATCACGAACGGCATGGACCCGAAGCCCGACACATCCCCGCTGGAGGAGAGCCCCAGGGACTCGAGGTAGGTCATCGCCGGCACGTTGTTCACGCTCTTGAGTATGTTCTTGCGGACCTCAGTCACGACAGCCTTCTGTTTCAAGATGTTGCCATCGTCCACCGACGCGCTGAAAAACATCGGGTTGACGTCGCCGATCAGACCCAGCAGGACGAGCGACGTGGAGTAGAACTCCCCGTTGTAGATGGTGTATGACCTGCTGAGCCCCAGCTCGTTCGAGGAGGCGATCGTGCCGAAGGCCGGTATGCCGCCTCCAGAGAGGAGGTCGATCTTCTCGATGAACTCGTCGCCTCCTATGCCCTTTATTAACGGGATAAAGGGCATTATCAGGGCCGGCCTCTCGGAGAGGCTTCCCATCGTTCGCCCGTACATCTCGGAGACGGGCGCGTCCAGGCCGTCCGATATCGGGGCGGAAACGCCCGAGACGAATTTTACGTCGCCGCTCGTGAGCACGGTAAGGACGAGCGCCAGCTGGCTCATTATCCCCGGCACCTGAACGCTCACCGATGTGCAACCCACCACGTCGAACGGCAGGCGCCCGCAGAGTTCGCGCACGACGGCGCTCTCGTCGAAGTCACACGCGCAGTGCAGAATACCGACGGAGTTCTCCATAAGATTGTCATCCAGCGCAAGCTGGCCGAGAATTTCGGAGATCGCGGCCTCCGCGTCATCTATCTCCTCAGTGAAAGCTGTAAGCATCCTGATCATGAGCATTCCTCCTGACTTCGCCTATTGTTGTTTTTTGTTGACCTCGTTCATCACAGCTTCGAACTCCCTTTCACGAGGTCTGACGACATCTATGAGGTGAGGGTCGAAGTGCGTCCCAGAATTCCTGTACAGCATGTCGAAAGCCTCCCTGGGCGAGAAAGCTCTCTTGTATGGGCGGACGGACGTCAGCGCGTCGAACACGTCGGCGATAGCCGAGATGCGGGCGCCTATCGGGATCTCCGTCCCCTTCAACCCGCACGGATACCCAGTGCCGTCCCACTTCTCATGATGGTAGTACGCTATGTTGTACGCCTCTTGAAGGAGCGAGTCGTTCTCCAGCTCGACCAGGGCCGCGTTCAGCATCTTGGCGCCGTGAACGGGGTGCGACTTTATGATCTGAAACTCCTCGTCCGTCAGCCGCCCCGGCTTCAGGAGTACGCTGTCGGGCATGGCGATCTTGCCTATATCGTGCAGTTTCGTCGCCTCCACGATGTCGGCGGCCTCGCCGCCCGTCAGCAGGTATCCCTCGGCCGGGTCCTCCGCGAGCGCCTCGACGATGACCCTGGCATATCCCGTGGTGCGCGCTATGTGCTCGCCGGTGTCGTGGTCGCGCATGTCACTCGCCATCGCGAGCAGTTTCAGCGTGATCTTTTCTCGCTGTTCGAGCTTGCGGTTCGTCTGCCGCAGCTCCTCCGTCTTCTCCTCCACGAGAGCCTCGAGATGATGCCGATACCTGTACAGCTCGAGCTGGAGGTGCACCCTGGTGGTGAGGGACTTGGGCTTGAACGGCTTGAGCAGGTAATCCATCGCGCCCATCTCGAGCGCCTGTATCTCGTCGTCGCCGTTCACCGAGCCAGTCAGGAATATGACGGGAATTTCGCGAAGCCTCGGATCCGCCTGAAGCGCATTCAGCACGTCAAAGCCCGACATGCCCGCCATGTTGTAGTCCAGAAGGATCAAATCAGCCATGTTGTGACTCAGGAACTTCAAGGCGGTCTCGCCCGAAGTGAATGGCCTGACGTTGTAATCCCGCTTCAGCGTGGACAGTATCGAGTTCAATATTATGGGATCATCATCAACAGTCAGTATGACTGGCTTATAAGCGTTTTCAGGCACCAGGGTCCTCCTATTCAGCGATTGGTCGGCGGCACGGCCCATATGACAGCTATTCTATATTTTAACACACGCCTCTACATATTATATAAGTAATCCATAAAAATATACGCATTGTCCGGTGATTAAAACGCGGGCCGCCAGCGCCACCGAAATCGGCGACGTCAGCGACAAAAATTTTATCAAATTTCACAAATTTATCGCATGACGTGGTATCATAATTATGTATTTTTACATACATAATTTTTGCGTGCCTTAGGGGCTCATTAAAAAATATTGAGTTGAGGGGTGTTTTCCCATTGATTAAAATGCAAACAGCAAGTACCGCGGAAATTGACGACGTCGACTACGCGCTCGGAGAAATATTAGAACAGCTCGATTTGGAGGCACTGGGGAAAAACTCGGTTGGAGTTTTGCTATGTTATTATGAGTTCATCGAAACAGGGATTGTCAATGCCCTAAGCGAACGGCTTCCCTTTGACGTGATAGGCATGACCACAATGGCCAGCGCATCTGGGAGCGATTGCGGGATGTACAGGCTCTGCCTCTGTGTCCTATCGAGCGACGACGTGTCGTTCGAGATTGCGGTGACGCCGCCGATTTCTCTCGGCAATTACGAGAGTGAAATAGAGACGGCTTATCGGCGCGCGCGCGGGAAACTGCCTGGGGACCCTTCTTTCATCATCTCTTTCTTTCCGTTCTTGCGCGACGTGAGCGCCGCGGAGCTCCTTAAGAGTTTTGACAAGACCTGCGGGAGTGTTCCGATTTGGGGCAGCGTGTCCGGCGACATGGACACGAGCTACGAGCACTGCAGGACGCTGTGGAACGCTGAAGCCGACATCGCGACTCTCGCGATGCTGCTCGTTCACGGCCCCATAGAGCCGAAATTCGTCCTAACCTCGATACCCGAAAGAAATATGCGCGACAGCAGCGCCATCATCACGAAATCCGAGGGCTGCGTAATCAAAGAGGTCAACGGCATGAGGTTCGACAAATACGTGAAAAGCGTGGGACTCGTCCTGCGCGGCACCGAAGAATCCTCTACAATCCCGCTGCTGATAAATTACGGCGGCGGCTCAAAGCCGGTAGCGCTGGCGATATACGACATGAGGGACGACGGTACCGCCCTGTGCGGCGGTGAAATACCGCAAGGTTCGGTGCTCATCATCGGCCAGGTCGATTACGACGGCATCATCGAAACGACAGGCGCGAGCATGGACACCCTGATGGCCCAAGAGGGAAAAAACGGGCTGCTCCTGCTCCCCTGCGTCTCTCGTTACATCATGCTGGCGCCGCGGCAGGAAGATGAAATGCGGGCGATTTTGCGGACCGTGGACGGTAAAATTCCCTTCATCATGGGTTATTCCGGCGGAGAGATATGCCCGGTGTTGGAGAATGACGGCAAATATCATAATCGCCACCATAATTTTACATTTTCCGCGTGCCTGTTTTAACGGCACAGTAATGGGAGACACCGCGCGTTGCTGAACGACGGCGAAGAAACTTTTGAAGCGATGGACAAAGACGAGCTTATCGAGAGAGCGCGCAATCTGTCGTCTCAGATAGAGCAAGTTGAAACACAAATTTTCGAGCTGACGAAAAAAGAAAAGAAGTACAAGCGGGAAATTATACATCTCCAAAAAACGATAGAGCAGGAAAGGTACGTAGCCGAGGCAAAGGCCAATCACGAGGCGGCGCGCTCGCTGGCGCAGCGCGAGAGGGATAAATACTTCAAATTATTGATGGCAAGCAGCACAAACATCATCCTTTTTCTGGATATAAACGGGAGAATCGCGTACTGCACCGACTTTTTCCTGAAAAAAACCCATTTTTCCGATCATATGGAGGTTAGAGGAAAGACGCTGGTGGAGGTTTTTCGCGGTTTCACGGAGCGGGAATTTGTCGACAACATAGAGGCGATCCTCCAGGAAGCGATCGAGTCCAACGCGGCGCGCGCGTATGAAACCAGCATAGACATCGAACACGTCGGAGTGCTGAGCGAATTCATCATCAACTTTACCCCTATGACGAACGAGAACGGCGAACACGAGGGAACACTGCTGCTATTCAACGACGTGACCGATATCGAGCGGGCCAGGGAAGAAGCGGAACGCGCGAATTTGGCAAAATCCACGTTCCTGTCTAACATGTCCCACGAGATGCGCACGCCGATGAACGCCATCATCGGCATGACGTCGATCGGCAAATCGGCGCCCGATATCGAACGAAAAAATTACGCCTTGGGGAAGATAGGGGACGCGTCTACCCACTTGCTGGGCGTCATCAACGATATTCTGGACATGAGCAAGATAGAGGCGAACAAGTTCGAGCTTTCGCTCGACACGTTCTCATTCGAAAGGATGCTCCAGAAGGTGGTGAACGTCATTCACTTCCGCGTGGAAGAAAAGCAGCAGGACTTCTCCGTGCACATCGATCCGGCTATTCCGGCGAGCCTCGTCGGAGACGATCAGAGGCTTGCCCAGGTGATCGCGAATCTCCTGTCGAACGCCGTCAAATTTACGCCTGAGTACGGCGTGATACGCCTAAACGCGCGTCTCGCGGACGAGAAGGACGGCCTTTACACCATACAGATAGATGTCACCGACACAGGCATCGGAATCACGCCGGAACAGCAGTCGCGCCTCTTTAACTCGTTCCAGCAGGCGGAAAGCAGCACGTCCCGAAAATTCGGCGGCACTGGGTTAGGCCTTGCCATATCGAAACGCATCGTGGAGATGATGGGCGGCAGAATTTGGATAGAGTCGGAGCCCGAGCGGGGGTCGACGTTCGCCTTCACCATACAGGCGGAGCGCGGGGAGGGCGGGCAGCAAAATCTCCTGAAACCCGGGGCAAACTGGGAAAACATCAGGGTTCTAGCGGTGGACGACTCGCCCGACGTCAGGGATTATTTCGAGGAAATCGCGCTGGGACTCGGATTATCCTGCGACACGGCCACTGGCGGCAGCGAGGCTTTATCGTTCATCGAGCGAAACGGAGCCTACGATATATATTTCGTGGACTGGAAAATGCCCGACATGGACGGGATAGAACTCTCCCGCCGCATAAAAAGCAACAGAGATGACAAATACGTGGTGATAATGATATCCTCCTCCGCGTGGAGCGTGATAGCCGACGAGGCAAAGAGCGCGGGGGTAAACAAATTTTTGCCCAAGCCGCTGTTCCCGTCCTCGATAGCGGACTGCGTAAACGATTGCCTCGGCTCGGGATCGCTGATTATGGAATACGGGGAACAGCGCGAGACGGACGATTTCAGCGAGTATCGCATCCTGCTGGCCGAGGACGTTGAAATCAACAGGGAGATAGTGCTGACGCTGCTGGAACCGACAGCCCTTTCCATCGACTGCGCCGCGAACGGCAATGAAGCTGTGCGGATGTTCAAAGACGCGCCCGACTTGTACGACATGATATTCATGGACGTGCAGATGCCGGGGCTGGACGGATACCAAGCGACGAGGCAAATCCGCTCGCTCGACACGCCGCGCGGGAAGGAAATCCCGATTGTCGCGATGACAGCTAACGTTTTTCGCGAGGATATAGAAAAATGCCTTGCCGCCGGCATGAACGATCACGTCGGCAAACCACTCGATTTCGACGAGGTGCTGGATAAACTGCGAGCATATCTGCGCCAAAAACAAATCAACAACTGATCCCCAAATAATTATAGAGGTGTGTTTCAGGATGAGACGAGTCATCATCGAGTACGCGAACCAATTGAGCGGCGCGCGCTCCAGGCGGCGCCTGCCCGCGAACCCGCTGAACGGCGCGGCGAATGGGAGTCCGGCGTGAACGGATACAGCGCGTCTCGCATCTCCCTCGGCAGCCGTCGCGACACGGAGCGGATGGACGCGCTGCTGGCACGGGAGGGACTCAAGCGGGACGCGAACCTCGATTACGCGGTGGGGGTTTACGACGGCGGCGGCGCCCTAATAGCGGCTGGGGGGTGCTCGGCGAACACCATCCGCTGCGTCGCGGTGGACCGCGCGCATCAGGGGGAGGGACTGCTGGGGACGGTCGTCTCCCGCATCCTGGAGCATCTGGCGGGCGAGGGGATGACGCACGCGTTTCTCTACACGAAGCCGGAGAGCGCGCGTTACTTCCGCGACCTCGGGTTCCACGAGATCGCCTCCGGGCTGGACCTCGTGGTCTTCATGGAGAACAGGAGGGACGGCTTCCCCGGGTACGTCCGCGAGCTCTCCACGAGCCGCCGGGACGGCGCGTGCTCCGCGCTCGTGATGAACTGCAACCCGTTCACGCTCGGCCACAGATACCTTGTCGAGCGCGCGGCCGGGGAGAGTGACTTCGTCCACATCTTCGCGGTGTCGGAGGACGCGTCGCTATTCCCAGCCGCCGACAGGTACAAGATGATCGAGCGTGGCGTCTCCGGCCTGCGCGGCGTGGCGCTGCACCGGACGGGGAGCTACATGGTGTCGTCGGCGGTTTTCCCGTCGTATTTTCTGGGGGACGACGAGTCGGCGGTCGCGGCGCAGGCGTACCTCGACGTCCGTATATTCGAAAAAATCGCGCCGGCACTGAACGTCACCCGGCGCTACGCCGGCACGGAGCCGTTCAGCAGGGTGACTGCCCTGTACAACTCGGCGATGAGATCCGAGCTCCCCAAGGCCGGCATCGAGTTCACGGAGGTCCCCCGCGCAGAGCTCGACGGCGCGCCGATCAGCGCCTCGCGCGTCCGGCGGGCGATAAAGGAGGGGGATATGGACGCCGTCCAGAGGATGACGCCGCAAAGCACCTACGACTACCTGCTGTCCGAACGCGGCGGGGAGGTCGTGAGGCGAATCAGGGAGGCCGGCTCAAAATCAGGAGGGCCAGACAGCGCGGGACGCTGCCCCGCACCCGCAAGGGGACTAGAGTCCCCATGACCCCGCATGAGGGCGCGGGGAACCTGGTTCCCAGCCGGGTGCGGGCAACGCCCGCGCTGTCTACCCGCGCTTCAAACTAATCGCGGCGCTTGCGGCTCACAGCCGCCAGCACAGCGGCGGCAGCCGCCAAACCGAACGCCCCGGCGGCACAGCCGTTGCTGCCGCCGGACGGAGTTACCTCGCGCGTTTCGTCGTAGGTCACGACGTAGACGGAGAGGTGGTCGGTCTCGAAGAACGCCTTGCCGCCGGCGTATCTCCTGCCGTCTTCCATCCACTCCT
>JAISZL010000057.1 GCA_031269245.1 Synergistaceae bacterium
ACGCTGTCGATCGCGGCGCGGGACGGCTCCGCCGTGTCGGTAGTGGACATACAGGGAACGGTCGCGAATGAGATAGGGCTCGACACCGGGCTCACCGGCACGGAAGACCTGAGCGCCTCCAATTTTGGCGGCATCGTCCCGGAGGACTCCACGCTCTCCATAACCGTGAACGGAGCTGTCCACACTATAGACCTGTGGGACGGGGAGAGCGACCCTCAAGGGCCCGTCGTGAACAGCGCGGAGGAGCTGGCGGAACTCATCAACGTGAGGTTCCAGGGGCTCGACATAAGTGCCGGCGTCGTGGAGAACGGCGTCGTAAAACACCTGGTCTTGTGGTCCCCCAAGGGGTATAATTTCGAGGTTTCCGGTACAGGCGCAATAGCTGACGATTTGGGGTTTGGAGCGGCCAACAGCGCCAACAACGATCATGGTCTTGGCGGCACGCCGTTCGGCCAGGTCGTTACCAGCCGCACGGGGGACAACGTTTACGCCACCGACTTCTTCGGGGTGATGGACAACCTGATCAACACGGTGGAGGGTGGGGACGTGGACGGCCTGTCGGACGTCATGCTGCCCCAGCTCAACAGGTGGATGAGCACGCTGCTGAAGAACCGCGCCCAGGCCGGGGCCCTGGTCAACAGGTACAACGCGACGATTTACCGCCTTACGTCCAACGAGACGAGCTATGAGGAGCTTCGCACCCAGACGGTCGGCGTAGAGCTGGACAAGGCGATCAGCGAATACGCGATGGCGCAGGCGATCTACCAGGCGAGCCTCGCGGTCATGGCTCAAATCGTTCAGCCCACCCTGCTGGACTTTTTGAAGTGATGCCAATTCGCGGCCGATAAGGCCGAGGGCTGTAAATCGGGCGGGTAATTTTTTTTGAGGCGCTATCAAGGAGGAGTTTGTGAATGATCAAATTGACTTCCACTCGTTTCGGCAATCTCGAGGTGGACGAGGAGGATATCATACGTTTCCCGGTCGGCATCCCCGGTTTCGAGGACAAGCACAGCTGGATCCTGGTCGGCGACGACAACAACGCCATCATGTGGATGCACAGCACGGATGACGGGGCCTTGGCGTTGCCCGTGACCACGCCGGACTCCGTCAAAGGGGACTACAACGCGCAGATTCCCCGCGAGGCGCTCGATCCGATCGGGGACGTGACGGACTGCGACGTGGCCATACTGATAGTGGTGACGATCCCGCCCGACCGTCCGTGGGACATGACGGCGAATCTCAAGGCCCCCATCGTGGTGAACAGGGCTACGAGGGCCGCCATACAGACCATAGCGCTTAACGACGACTACGGTTTCCGCTGCCCTGTGCTTGGGGACGCCATGAGGGAGAGGATTCGCGAGCAGGCATCCTCCGAAAAGGCGCAATAGCCATGCTCGTCTTGAGCAGAAAACCGGGGGAGGCCCTGCGCATTGGCGACGAGGTCGAGATAACCATCGTCGAGGTCAAGGGCGACATGGTCCGCTTGGGGATACAGGCGCCGCGCACCGTGCAGGTTTGGCGCAAGGAGCTGTGGGAGGCCATAGTGGCGGAGAACATAGCGGCGTCCGGGGACGCGCCGGCCCCGTCCATCCCGTTGATACCGGCGAAGACAGGTGTCTCGGACCTCCTCGCCGGGAAGAAAAAACCTCAGTGACAGGACAGTTTTTCACCGTTTAGGGGGATATATATCATGGCAAAAGAGCTGCACCGCGCTCCCGAGGGTCTCTCCGTGTGGGAGAGCAACATGAGGGAGCTCAAGGCCCGTCAGCCTTATTTAGCTTTATGTCTCGATCAATACGTCAAAGAACACGGCCACTCGTTCTCCCACTTCGAGAACGAGACGCCGGCGGGGAAGTGGGTGGAGGGCCTCGCCGGCGAGCCGTTCTTCGAGCGAGGCGGAGAGCCGTCGTTCAACTGGGGCGGGAGGAAGAAGGAGGACAAGAACAAGCCTGTGTTCATGCTCTATGGCGTCGGTACCCCGCCGTATCTCTTCAAGGCCATAAGGGCGCTCCCGGATGCCGCGCTCTCCTTCATCGTCGTGGAGCCGAATATGGCGCTCATCGCGTACACGCTTCACATGACGCACGTTTATCTGGCGCTGCCATCGAATTGCAGGCTCTATTTCCTCACCGAGGGCGTCCTGGGCAGTAAATCCGCCGATGGGGAGGAGATATCGGATACGTTGAGCTTCAAGTACCTGCTCGATGAGTGCCTGAGCGGTTCGTTGCTTCCGGTCGGGATCTTTGCCGCCGCTCTGACTGAATTGTCGGCGCACCCGGGAGAGGTCGACGTATGGAGGGACGACTTCCTCGATATGGGCAGAAGCATAAGGGAGTGGGTTGGCGTCAGCTTGGCCTACCTGGGCAACTCCGCCGAGGACACGCTGCTCGGGCTGAGGCAGATAGTGCTGCTGTCGCATCGGGTCGCCTTCGGGACGCCTCTCGGCCTCATAAAGAATAAGTTCGGCGGGCGTCCCGCCGTCGCGGTGGCCGCGGGCCCGTCCCTCGATAAAAATTTCATGCTTCTTAAAGACATACAGGACAAGTGCGTGATAATTGCCGCCGACGCTGTCTTGAGGAAATTGCTCTCGAACGGCATCGTGCCTCATATAGTGACCTCGCTGGAGAGAAATATACTGACCTACGACCTGTTTTTCTCGACAACCGTCGATGAGTACAGGGAGCGGTGCCGTGACATTCTCTTGGTCTCTCAGGTTCTCTGCGTGCCGTGGACGCCCTGCCGGTGGCCGGGCCCTGTTTGCCTGGTTTATAAGCAAGAGATTCCGGTGGACAGATGGTTCGCCGGGGAGGTTCTTGGCGGGAGCTCGCTCCCGATGTCGGGGCTCTCGGTGGCCCACATGAATTATTCCATAGCCGATTACATCGACGCGTCGTCGATAGCGATAATAGGCCAGGATCTGTCGTTCAGCGAGGAGGGCAAGTCCCACGCGGGGGATATCGGCGGCTCGTATGGGATGGATGACAAAAATATCATCGAGATTCCGGGCGCGCTCGGCGGGACCGTTAAGACGGACAGGACGTGGCTCTCGTTCCTCCGCTTTTTGGAGACGGAGATACGGGTTACCAAGAGGCCGACGTGGGACTGCACCGAGGGGGGCGCTTTGATAGACGCCGCCGAGGTCATGCCGTTCGCGGAGTTCATCGAGGACAAAATAAAAAATATGGAGCCGATGGAAAAAACTCCGGCCGAAATTGTGTCGTCCGAGCGAGGCGAAGTGGATGTCAAGGAGATCAGCGAGCGTATTCTGAATAGAATACAAAGCCAGCGCGGACTCATCGAAGTTATAGAGGGCAAGCTCGACGAGATGGAGGAATTCATGCGGGATGCCGCCGCCGCCGGCCTCGAACCGGCGCGCCGCATAGCGTACGCCGCCAAGGCTGACGCCAAACTCGACGAGATCCATGCCGTGAGCTCGGTTTTTGACTTCATAGGCCAGAGCTACACCAGGCTTGCGTCCATAGAACTGGCGCTGACGCGCACGCTTGACGAGGTTGTGATAGTCGAGCGCTGGTACGCGCTGCACAGGGAGATATTGGATTCGCACAGGGCGATAGCGTCTTTCACCCGCAAATGGCTCTCCTATGCCGAACAGTCCATCGAATATTGGGGGTCGAAGGGCGTCGTCGACATGACGCCGCTGGAGCCGGACGACGCGCTGGAGATGGCGCACAGCTTGCTGGAGCGTCTGGCTGGCGCCGAGGGAGAGGAAATGCCGGGCATACAGTTGGAGCTGGACAGCGTGATGATGCGGTGCGACCCGATTCCGCTCGGATGGCCCGGATATATCATGTGGAATTACGCGATGCTGCTGATGAACGGGGGCAGGGCGGCGCTTGCGACTCGCTTTATGGAGGCCGCCGCAGAGTATTTTGACGGGATGGAGATGCCTGTTTCGGAGATGGCGCTGTTCTTCAAGGACTACGCCCGCATATTGGCGGAGCCGGATCTGACGCATGTCCCCGATCACATGAAGGCAGAGACGATGCTGGCTAACGCCGCTGATCTGGGCGGGGTTGACGATGAGATACGGGAGATACTGAGCGGCTTGCTCGACTCCGAGGTCTCGTACAGTGTGTTTGATGCGACGACGGCATTGGGAGCTAAGGGAGGCAGCCCCATGGCTGGGTGGTTCAGGGAGCGCTCGGCCGCGCAGAGGGCGCTCTACGAAGGAGACCTGATAAAAACCCTCTCCGCGGTGTGGCGCGCTGTCGTGAAATATTGGCGCGCTCTGCCGTCGTGGGCGGCGAGCCACCTCAGATGGCTTGCCGAGACTCTGGAGAAGTGCGAGGGCGTCGACGACGTGCTCCTGAGGGAGACCGTCGACAGGATATTGTCCGAGATGGCGTTGGATCACGAACTGCTTGGCGCGCTCCACGTTGGATTTACCGAGAAATTCATACGAATGCTCGTGGGCAAGGGCTTGCGGGTATCATTGATTGAAAATGAGGCGCCAGCTGACCGGCATGAGGGAGGCGATGACTTCGAAATTGAGCGGGAGACGGCTGATGTCGAACTGGGCGCTGAACGCTGAATAGCCCTAAGGGCATCTCGCGGGAGCTCATGAGAGAATGCCGAACGGAGAGGCCGCGCAAGGCGCGAAAATTCGCGCGTCCTCTCCCCCAAAAACATGATATTGCTATTGACATGTATGAAAAAATGGCTATGCTATTAATGAGTTTATATAAGGGAGGAGGTGTTTTAAGAAAAAGGGCTTTAGTGTTTAAGGCGTTATATGTGTTTATGTTCCGCGGCAAGGATGTTGCGGATGAATCGGCAGGGCACAACAAGGAGGTTGTGAAGTAAAGATGAGAATCATGCATAATGTCCCCGCGCTTCAGTCTTACAACGCATTGAGTACCACTAACACCGCACTGCAAAGATCAATCGAGAGATTATCAACAGGGCTTCGGATCAACAGCGCCGCGGACGACGCGGCGGGACTTGCTATATCCGAGAAGATGCGCGCTCAGATCAAGGGGCTCGACAAGGCCGCGTCGAACGCGCAGGATGGCATCTCGATGATCCAGACGGCGGAGGGGGCGCTCTCCGAGACGCACTCAATCCTCCAGCGCATGAGGGAGCTGTCGGTGCAGTCGGCGAACGACACCCTGACCCAGGAGGACCGAGGCTACATCCAGCTCGAGATCGACCAGCTCCGCGATGAAATCTCGCGCATAGCCTCGACGACGCAGTTCAACAAGAAGAAGCTGCTGGACGGCTCGGCGGCGGTGCTCTGGTCCTCGGACAACCTGAACACGAAGGCGATAATCAACGGCGGCCTGAGGCAGACGGACCAGTTCGGGCAGAAGGCCGCGGTCGAGGGGAACTTCAGGATAAGCATCAACGCGGAACCCGGCCAGGCGGAGATACAGAAGACGGACATCTTCAAGATAAAGCACAAGAACGTGGTGATGAACCTGTCGAAGAACACCTCGGCCGGCTACAAGGACATAGCGGTGGACAACCTGCCCGCCGGG
>JAISZL010000058.1 GCA_031269245.1 Synergistaceae bacterium
CGGACCGTCGTATACCGCGAGTGAGGCGCGTAATAGACGTCGTCGAAGCCGCGCAGCAGGGGGTGGTTGGAGACGAGGCTGCGGTGAGGGAAGACGCCGGTCAGCTTCTCGGGCATCACGCGCTTGTCTATGCCGTAATGGTAATACAGGCCCGCCTGAGCACCCCAGCATATGTGAAATACCGAATAGACGTGGTCGTTGCACCACTCCATGATGGACGAGAGCTCCGACCAGTAGTCCACGTCCTTGAACGGCATGGTCTCGACCGGGGCGCCCGTTATGATCATCCCGTCGTAGCAGGAGTCCTCTATGTCGCTGAAGCTCTTGTAGAAAGTCATCAGGTGGTCGGCCGACGTATTTTTCGACACGTGGGTCGCCATCTGGACGAAGTCGACCTCGACTTGCAGTGCCGTCGCGCTCAGGAGGCGCAGAAGCTGGATCTCCGTCTCGTTCTTCGTCGGCATCAGGTTGATTATGGCTATCCTGAGAGGCCGTATGTCCTGATGGACGGCGCGAAACTCGCGCATCACGAAGATATTCTCCGACGAGAGGACTTTTGCCGCCGGCAGAGTGTTAGGTATTTTAATTGGCATGCGTCAAACCCCTATTTCAATAAGTGTCGTGTAAAATTTCACCCGCCCATGCGGATGAGAAAGGGCTTCATTTCGTCATCAGTTCGCTCAATCTTATTACAGAAGCGCGTTTTTTTCAATCACGATCCGGCATAAATGCAGGACGGCAACATTTACTTTTGATCGAATAATGATCCGCGATTTTTCGCAAAACGCTCACGTTTAACGGTGAATGGTTCATCATACCCTTCTCCGCCCGATGTGTTCAAGAGTTCCCAAGCGAATTTTTCACGCGGCGCCAAGTCGTCACCGCTCTCGATCGACAAACGCCCTGCGTACATCACGCGCGCGAAAGGCCGCCTGTCATCCCGCGGCTCCCCCACGCCGCGGCTCGGGAGATGGGATGTCCTGAATTTCAATGAAATTTCCATGCCGTAACACGTCTCTGTCGTATGAATCAACATCTTTCGAACTTCCTGTGTATATGGCGAAACCCTGACCCTGCCGCGGTTACTTTTGCAATCGACGCGATTTATGAAAAATATTCGACCGCGGGGAGCAAAGGCATTGACGACGGACGTCGATTATATTATTATTGTTCCACATTGAGTGGTTGAATGGTTCTTGGTTATAATGGTTTATAGCTTCTTTCGCGTGCTTTTACCTGTCCTCGAGGCTCAGCAGCCTCATATTTTTTGAACGGCAGTCCATGAATATTTTTTGCGGCATCTCTTTTACGTGTGGGACATGTTTTTATTGCGATAATGTCGGACAAATCCGCGGTGTCTTGCTTTTAAAGAGTGATTGGTCGGTGATCGGTTGTTTGCGGATGTTTGCAAATTTACCCTGTTGTTGCCGGGCAGGTATTCGAAGTTTCGAGGACATTGGAAGGGAGACAATTCATGATTCGCATGACGCTCATATCCGGCTTTCTCGGCGCCGGGAAGACCACGTTTGCCAACTTGCTGATGGATTACTACATTCGAGCGGGGGAGAGGACGGCCTACATCGTCAACGAATTTGGGGAGGCGGGGGTCGACGCGGCCCTCATTGAGCGGAGAGGATTTCAGACAGTGGATATAGTTGGCGGTTGTATCTGTTGCACCCTCCAGGGGAAGATAGGGACGGCGCTTCGCGACATAATCACCGAGTTCAACCCCACCAGAATCGTTTTCGAGCCATCCGGGATATTCATATTCGAAAAATTCCAAGACGTCATCAGGTGCGACCCTATCTTAGCCGGCAACTGCGAGGTCGACTGCGTGGTCACCATCGTCGACAGCTCTCACGTGACTAACGCCATGCTCGTCCCTGGCAACTTCTTCTCGAACCAGATAGCCCACGCCGACATCATCGTCTTAAGCAAACTGGAGTCGTTCAATGGGGACGTGAACGAGCTAGCCGCCCGCCTCAAGCCCCTGAACGAGCGGGCCGACATCCTGGCGAAGCCGTGGAGCGAGCTCAAGAACAAGGATTTCGCCACGCTCGACCTCGGAGGGAGCATAGGTGTTGACGCGGACGACGATGACGACGACGAACATGAACATCATCATGAACATGGCCATCATCACGAGCATGAACAGGGCGATGACGAGCGGAAGCATGTTCATCCCGATGTGGACACGATGACCGTCCAGCCAAGGGGTTACGACGAACCGTCGCTCCGTGATCTGGAGCGGCAGCTCAAGGACGGCGCGTTTGGCGACGTCTACCGCATCAAAGGAAGGGTCGTTTACTGCGGGGAGCCGAAGCTGCTCCAGGGGGTGTTCGACACCTTGCGCATCGAGCCGGACCCGCCGGAGGGACCATGCCGCTTGGTCTTTATCGGAAAGGACCTGAAGGAGACGAGCATCCTCGAACGCTGGGGCGCCTGAGCCCTTAAACTTGGCGTTTTCTTAATATAAAATGCGCCGCTCGGCCAAATCCAACTTAAATAGTGATTGCTTATTTGTGTTTTCACAAAAAATGAATGGAGCTGGTTCTGTGAGAAGCGATACCGCGAAGATCAAGGTAACCACCATCCGCGACGGCGAGCGAGATATCGAGGCGAAGGCTGGAGCGAACCTGCTTGAGGTTTTGAGGGACAACAATGTCCCAATCGCAGCCAACTGTGGCGGGAGAGGAACGTGCGGCAAGTGCGTCGTCAACGTCGGAGGCGAGGACCGGCTCGCGTGTCAAATGGAGGCGGCCGACGGCATGCAGCTGAAGGTGACTGGCGAGGAGGACAGCTTCGTCATCCTGGAGGACTACGCCTCCGGAGAAAAATTGGCGGAGACCATAGAGAACTTCGACGACCTCGGGGTCGCAGTGGACATCGGCACCACCACGGTCGTTCTGCAGCTCATTGACTCCAAAGGCGGCAAGATCGCCAGCACCCGCTCTTTCCTGAACCCGCAGAGACAATACGGCGAGGACGTCATATCGCGCATCCAATACGCCAACGAGGGCGGCCTGGATGTACTGAGGGACGCGATCAGGTCCTACCTCCTGAGCGCCGTAACGTCCCTCTGCTCCGATGCCGGCGTTGAGCCCGCGCGGCTCAGGCATATCTGCATCGCCGGCAACACGACCATGATGTACCTCCTCCTCGGGTACGCCTGCAACTCCCTCGGCGTATACCCGTTCGAGCCGGAGTTCCCGCACAAGGAGAAATACTCGTTCGACGAGGTATTCGGAACGGACATGTGCGATTGCCCCGTGTACCTGCTGCCGTGGGTGTCGGCCTACGTGGGCGGGGATATCACCGCCGGGTATCTCGACTGCCGCGGGAAGGGCGGGGAGACTATCTTTTTAATCGACATGGGCACAAACGGCGAGATGATGCTCTGGACGGGGGAGAGAGTGTTCTGCTGCTCCACCGCCGCCGGCCCCGCGTTCGAGGGCGGGGGGATCACCTACGGCACGGGGAGCATCCCGGGTGCGATCAGCAAGATAGACCTGGTGGACGGCGCTTACGTCTGCGAGACGATCGGCGGAGCGGAGCCGGTCGGCATCTGCGGATCCGGAGTTCTCGACGCGTCGGCGTGTCTCCTGCGCGCTGAGGTTGTCGATGAGACCGGGAGAATGGACGACGAACACTTTGACGAAGGGGTCGTCATAGCCGCCAGGAAGAACAACAAGCCGATCCTCTTCACACAGAAGGACGTCCGCGAGCTCCAGCTCGCGAAATCCGCCATTAGAGCCGGCGTAGAGATCCTCCTCTCCGAGGCGGGACTGTCGATATCCCAGCTGGACGCGGTCTATCTGGCCGGTGGCTTCGGACAAAAGCTGCGCATCGAGAGCGCTGTCGAGGTCGGTCTCCTACCGGCGGACATGGCGCAAAAGGTGCGCTCGATCGGGAACAGCTCGCTGGGCGGTTGCGCGCGGGTGTGCAGGGACCTTTCCATGCTGGGGGACGCACAGCAGCTGGCCCGTAAGACGAAGGAGATGCCGCTCTCGACCCACCCGAAATTCCAAGATCTGTTCTTGGACAACATGGCGTTTGGCGACATCTGACGGAGCGGCTGACGCCGCGCGGGAAAACGGGGTCTCGATGTCTTGGAATTTTTTCGTTTTTTTCAAGCGCGTCGCGCGGCCCCTCGTCGCTGTTTAAGCTATGGTACTGTAATGGATTTCGCGCTCCTTAAACTTGCTAAAAACAATAAAAATTTACCAAAATTTCGGTTGTTTTTGTGTTATCATGATGCAATCAAATGGGAGGCTAACATGCCGCAAACGGTGAAGGAATATCACTGTGATTTCAAGTTCGCGCTCGAGTGCGTGAACGTGTATTCTCGGTCAACCGGGCTCGGCTGTTTTATTTTGAACAGCGATGGAGAGATATTGTACGAATCCGGTCTCGGGTGCGGGAGTTGCGGGGTTTGCGTTGCGGCGCGGGTCGACAGACCAAAGCATCAAAAGTTCGATGCGGGTGTATCCATAGAGAAGGGCTGTTTCGGCGACAAACATATCTCGGCTTGCCGGATGGGTCTTTACCGCTTTTCGTCACCAGTGTTCGGGGGCGGTGGGAACATCTCGTACATAGCGGCGGGTCCGTTTTTGATGACGGATCTGGATGATTTTATAGCGTATGACCTGAGACAGAAAATGTCTCTCGGCGACGTCGAGCTCGAGAGGGCGGCGAAGCGGATGCGAGATGTTCCGATCATAACTCCGGGCAGGGTGAACGCTCTCTCTAACATGCTCTCTCTCATGGCCGGCTTCATTCGCAGCTCCGTCACGACGAGTCAGTCGCTGGAGGCCGACGCGGAGGCGAGTGAGGTTATTCAGGGACAAATCTCCGATTACATCTTCAGCGATATCGGCGAAGACAAGGAAGCGCGAGATCTTCCCGAATATCCTGTCAAGACTGAAAAGAGGCTGCTGGCCAGTATCACCGACTCCGACAAGCCAAAGGCACAAAGGTTGCTGAACGAGTTGCTGGGGCATATCCTCTTTTGTTCCGGAGGGGACTTCGACCGGATAAAATCTGAGACGTACGAACTGCTGGTGTTGATATCGAGGGGGGCGATAGAGGTTGGCGTTTCCGCCAACAGGGCATTCGGGATAAACCGTAAATTCTGGCGTGAGGCACAGGCTACCAAGAACATCGACGAGCTCTGTATGTTGCTCTCGGATGTGATGAATCAGTACATTGATTGCATTTTTAGTTTATCGCACAAAAAAAATATCGAGGATATCAACAAGGCAGTTCAGTATATCTGGCAGAATTACTCCAACAAAATAACCCTGGAGGACGCTGCCAAAACGGTGTACCTATCGCCATCCTACTTCTGCAAGTTATTTCAGAAGAGGGTTGGGTGCAACTTCAACGTCTACCTTAACAGGCTCAGAATCGAGAAGAGCAAACAATTGCTTTTGCAGTACGACCTTCGGATCGCGGATATCGTGTCCATGGTCGGGTTCGAGGACCAGAGCTATTTCACGAAAGTGTTCAAACGCATTGCGGGCGTCTCGCCTACCCATTTCCGAAGAGCTATTGGGGAAAGCGCGGCGTCAGCGAGGTACGTGAACGTAGTATAAATACACTTTTAGGGAGGTAACGAACATGTCGGTGCTTAACCAAATTTCCGAGGAGTTGCAGAAGGGCAAGGCAAAGGTCGTAAAGGAACTCGTGCAGAAGGCCATCGACGAGAAGATATCCGCGAAGGATATACTCGACAAGGGACTTCTCGCCGGAATGGACGTAATCGGCGAGAAGTTCAAGAACAACGAAGTATTTGTCCCCGAGGTGTTGGTTGCGGCGCGCGCGATGAACGCGGGAACTGAGTTGCTGAAACCCCTTCTGGCGAGCGCTGGCGTGAAGAACGTCGGCAAGGTCGTAATCGGCACCGTCAAGGGCGACCTGCACGACATCGGCAAGAACCTGGTCAAGCTGATGATGGAGGGCAAGGGGTTCGAGGTATTCGACCTCGGCGCTGGCGTGGACCCGGAGAAGTACATCGAAGTGGCGGTCAAGGAGAACGCGCAGATCATCGCGTGTTCCGCCATGTTGACCACCACGATGTGCGTCATGGGCGACGTGGTGGAGGCCGCGAAGAAGAAGGGCATCCGAGACAAGGTCAAGATAATGATCGGCGGCGCGCCCATCAACCAGGTTTTCTGCGATCAGATCGGCGCGGACGCGTTCACCGCGGACGCGGCTTCGGCGGCGGATCTCGCTGTTAAGCTCTGCGGCTGAGATAAGAGGTATTTGAAAACTCTCTTGAGCGGTCCTTAAGACTCTTGGAGGACCGAGGGCCTTCTTATCGAAGGGC
Source organism: Synergistaceae bacterium (assembly GCA_031269245.1). Lineage (GTDB taxonomy): Bacteria > Synergistota > Synergistia > Synergistales > Synergistaceae > JAIRKI01. Next base: position 6,329 of record JAISZL010000058.1, read on the forward strand.
GAGGGGAATTAGTCAATGCCTGACCCACGGTAAGCCAAGATAGGGAGGCCTTTTTTAGATCTTGTAACGTATTTTAACGCTTCACTCTTCAGGCATGTGATTTCAAATCAATATAAACCGCTTGCACACATGATCCGGGGGCTCAAGGTTTCTTGAGGCGCCGCCCCCGGATTTACTTTTTCGTATCTGGGTATAAATCCCTACCTTTTAGACACTTAACAATAAATCAGCGTTTTCCTACTCATATCCCCCGCGAGGCTTGCGCCCGCTCTTAGCGACTGCCTTGCGCGGAGGCGCGAAGAGCGCGCTAGCGTCAATCGGCGCGTCCGCTCCTTTTTTTCTGTTCGAGTCGAGGTAGCTCTGCAGCAAAAGGGCCGCCGCTATCTTGTCCACCTTTCGCTTTCTCCCGGAGCGTGAGACGTCGGCCTCCAGCAGGGCCCGCGTGGCTATCGCCGTGGTGAAGCGCTCGTCCCACGGGATTATCTCCAGGCCTGGGAAACGCTCCGCCAGGGACGCCATGACGCTCTTCATCCTACAGACCTCCGGCCCCTCCGTTCCGTCGGTGCGCACCGGCATACCTATGAGGATCGTATGCGCTCCGTACTCAGCGAGAATCTCAGACAGGCCATCCATCCAGTCCCGGTCGGCGCGCATGACGGCGACCGCCTGCGCGAACGCTCCCACTGGGTCGCTCGCGGCCACCCCTATGCGGGCGCTGCCCACGTCAAGCGCCACGATCCTGCCCTGCCGCGCTTCGCCGCTCACTTCAGCGCGCCCGTCATTTCCCGGCTCCGGAGAGCTGTGCCCGCACTATGCCCTCAACCCTGGACAGCGCATCCTCCAACGCCGAGGCGTTTTTGCCTCCGCCCTGGCCCATCGCCGGCCTGCCTCCCCCGCTTCCGCCGAGGATGGCGGATACCTCCTTGACGAGGTTGCCCGCGTGAACGCCGCGGCTGACGGCTCCGTCGGTGGCCATGCTTATCAGCGCGACTCCGTCGTCGCTGACTTCGGCCAGGATGGAGACGGACAGGGGATCCATCCGCTTTATCCTGTCGCCTATCTTGCGAAGCATGTCGCGCGACGCCGTGCCCGCGCTGAAACTGCCCGACACCAGAGCCACGCCGTCGATCCTGGCTGCCCCGCGCACCCTGTCGTCTATCCCATCCAGCGCGCCACGAAGGCTCAGCTCCTGATTTTTGCGCAGGAGGGCCCTGTTCTCCTCCAGCAGTTCCGATGTCCTGGACGCGATCCGCTCGGCGTCGACCCCAAGGATCTCTGACACCGAACGTAGCGCGGACGACACGCCTTGAAACAGATCGAGCGCCGGCATTCCCGCCACGGCGTTGATCCTCCTGATGCCGGACCCGATGCTCTCGTCCCTCGTTATCTTGACCATGCCTATATCGCCCGTCGCGCGCGCGTGCGTGCCGCCGCACAGCTCGGTCGAGAAGCCCGGTATCTCCAAGACCCTGACGACGTCGCCGTATTTCTCCTCGAAGAGCGCCTTCACCCCCAGCCGCCTCGACTCGGAGTAGCTCATCACCCGCGTGTTGACCGGCAAGTTCGCCAGGACCTGCGCGCAAACCATCGCCTCCACAAGGCGTATCTGCTCCGCTGAGAGAGGGGAGAAGTGGTTGAAGTCGAACCGCAGAAAATTCGGCGCAACCAAAGAACCGGCCTGCCGGACGTGCGGCCCGAGCACCCTGCAAAGCGCCTCGTGCAGCAGGTGGGTCGCCGTGTGATGCCGCCGCACCGCGTCGTGCCGCGCGGTGTCCACCGAGGCGGATACGCTCATTCCGACGGATACGATGCCGCTCGCGAGCCTTCCCGCGTGAGCTATCAGCTCGCCGCTGGGGTATACCGTGTCGCGCACCTCGAACACGGCGCCCGGACAGGAGATAACTCCGGTGTCCCCGACCTGGCCGCCCCGCTCCGCGTAGAACGGGGTACGGGAGAGGAACACCTGCGCTTCGTCGCCGGGCGATATCGAGTCCACGAGCGCCGTGCCGCGTATTATGGCGGTCACCTCGGCGTCGCACGACACGGAGTCGTATCCGTCGAACCGCGTCGCGCCCAGGCGGTCCGCCAGCTCAGTGTGGACGCTCTTCGCCATGACGGCGGACGAGTGCTTGCTGGAAGCGCGCGCGCGCTCCCTCTGCCGGTCCATCTCGCGGTCGAACTCCTCGCGCACGACCTCCACCCCCGCCTCCGACGATATCTCCTCCGTCAGCTCGAGAGGGAAGCCGTAGGTATCGTAGAGGGCGAACGCCACCGCGCCGGAGAGCGCCGCGCCCGACTCGCGCCGCACCCTGCCCAGTTCGTCCTCCAGCAGCTCCATACCCTGAGAGAGCGTGTGCCCGAAGCGCTCCTCCTCGAGCGATATCACCTGGCTGATGGTCGAGCCGTGCTCCACGAGCTCCGTGTACGGATCGCCCATCATCTCGTTCACCGTGGGCAGCAGGCTGGCCAGGAACGGCTCCTCGATCCCCATGAGCCTGCCGTACCTCGCGCTGCGGCGTATCAGGCGGCGCAGTACGTAGCCGGGGCCGTCGTTCGACGGCATGACCCCGTCCGCGATCATGAACGCGGACGCCCTCAGGTGATCCGATATGACGCGGACGGCGAGGTCGCTCTTGGCCGCGTCGCCGTACTTGACACCCGCTATCTCGCAGGACTTCGTTATTATCGGCCAGAACAGATCCGTCTCGAAATCGCCCTTCGCGCCCTGCACGACGGACGCCAGGCGTTCGAGCCCCATTCCCGTGTCGATGTTCTTCTTGGGCAGGGGCGCGAGCGTCCCGCTCTCGTCGCGCGAGTACTGCATGAAGACGAGGTTCCATATCTCCAGGTATCTGTCGCAGTCGCACCCCACTCCACAGCCGGGCAGGCCGCACGAGAACTCCGGCCCTTGGTCGTAGATTATCTCGGAACATGGCCCGCACGGCCCGGTCGGGCCGGCGGCCCAGAAGTTGTCGTCGTCACCCAGACGCTTTATCCTGTCCTCCGACAGGCCGACGAGATCCCTCCAAAAATCGTGGGCCTCGTCGTCGTCAAGGTATACCGTCGCGTAAAGGCGGTCCGCGTCGAGCCCTATATGCTCCGTCAGGAACGTCCAGGCCCACGGGATGATCTCCCTCTTGAAGTAGTCGCCGAAGCTAAAGTTGCCCAGCATCTCGAAAAACGTGTGGTGACGGGCCGTGCGTCCCACGTTCTCTATGTCGTTCGTCCTTATGCACTTCTGAGCGGTGACGGCCCGGGCCACCTCTGGCGCGCGCAGGCCGAGGAAGTACGGCTTGAAGGGGACCATGCCCGCAACGGTGAACATCAGCGTCGGATCGTCGGGCACGAGGGGAAAGCTGCGGTATCTTTTCGCCCCGAGCCCCTCGAAGTAAACCAGAAACAATTCCCTGAGCTCGCGCGCGCTCCCGCGCCGCATAGCGACTGTCCGTGCCATTGTGAAAAATTCCCCCCGGAATGAACGAAATAAAAATCATGCTCGTGCATTATAACAGATGGCTTAAGCGTGATAATATAGGTGACAGGCATCAACGATTATTTTTTCGTCGAACGACGGACAACGGGAGGTTGTTGCATTGAGCGAGAGGGAGAACTACGTGGTGGCCGATATGGGCCTCGCGGCCGAGGGTCACAGAAGAATGGACTGGGCGTGGCAGTACATGCCTGTCTTGCGGCTCATAAGGGAGCGCGAGGGCGGGAGGCGCCCGCTGGAGGGGCGGACTGTGGGCTGCTGCCTCCACCTGGAGGCGAAGACCGCGTGTCTGCTCGAGGCGATGCGCGACCTCGGGGCCGCGGTCGCCGCAGCCGGCAGCAACCCCCTCTCCACTCAGGACGCCATATGCGCGGCGCTGGCCGACGACGGGATACACATCTTCAGCAAGCACGGCATGAGCGCGGCGGAGTACGAGGAAAACCTCCGCAAGATGCTGGCGTGGGAGCCGGACATCATCATCGACGACGGATGTGACACCGTGGCGATGATCCACGAGAGCTACCCCGAACTCGCGCCGAAAATCCTCGGGGGCTGCGAGGAGACGACCACTGGAATAAAGCGTCTGCGGGTCATGGACTCCGAGGGCATCCTGAAATTCCCTATGCTCGCGGTGAACGACGCGCTGAGCAAATATCTCTTCGACAACCGCTACGGCACCGGGCAGTCCGTGTGGGACGGCATCGTCCGCACCACAAACTGCGTCGTCGCGGGCAAGAACGTCGTGGTCGTTGGCTACGGGTGGTGCGGCAAGGGGGTCGCCTCCCGCGCCGCGGGCCTCGGCGCCCACGTGATAGTGGCCGAGATCAACCCGCACCGTGCCCTGGAAGCGCACATGGACGGATACCGCGTGATGGACCTGCTGGAGGCGTCGGAGACGGGCGAGATATTCGTCACGGTGACCGGCAACACGAAGGTGCTCCGCAGGGAGCACTTCGAACGAATGCGGGACGGCGTGCTGCTGTCAAACGCCGGGCACTTCGACGTGGAGGTGTGGGCGCCGCATCTGGAGGAGATCGCGTCCAGGATTTACGACGCCAGGGACAACATTCGCACGTACGAGACGGCCGACGGCAGGAGGCTGCACCTCCTGGGGGAGGGGAGACTCGTCAACCTCGCCGCGGCCGACGGACACCCGATAGAGATAATGGACACGAGCTTCGCCACGCAGCTGCTCTCAGCCCTTTACATCGCCGGCGGCGCGAAACTCGAGCCCGGGCTCCAGAGGGTCCCGGACTCCATCGACGACTCGGTCGCCAGATACAAGGTCGAGTCGCTGGGGCTCAAACTGGAGCGGCTCACGCCGGAGCAGGAAAAATATCTGAACGACTGGAGGGAGTGACGTGTCAGTCATACGAAACGTCCTGATCTGGGACTCCGGGCGAACGGCCGCCGAATACGGAGACATAGCGATCGACGGCGCTGGGAACATAAGCGCCGTCACCCCACCGAACGAGGCGGCGGGCGAGACGCTGTTCGACGGGCGCGGGCGCGCTCTGGCCATGCCGGGGCTCGTCAACGCGCACACGCACGTCTCCATGACGCTCCTTCGAGGGCTCGGGGAGGAACTGCCTCTGATGGACTGGCTCAGGCAGAGGATATTCCCCGTGGAGGACCGCCTCACCGCGGCGCACATACGCTCAGGGGCGGAGCTCGCCCTGCTGGAGATGCTCTCGGGCGGCGTAACATGCTTCGCTGATATGTACTTTTTCATGACGGAGGTCGCGGAGGCGACGCTCCGCTCCGGCATGAGAGCGGCCCTGTGCAGAGGGCTGACCGGCGATGACCAGTCCAAGCTCGACGAGAACATAGCGCTGGCGGACGAGTACGACGGGAGGGAGGGGCGCATCGCGGTGCAGCTCGGGCCCCATGCCCCATACACCGTGCCGCGCGATGCGCTGAAGCGCATCGCCGCCGCGGCCCGCGAGCGAAACATAGGCATACACTTCCACTGGCTGGAGACGAAGGGAGAGCTGGAGTCGTTCGAGAGCGAGCACAAGACCGCGCCCGTGGACTATCTCGAGGACGCGGGGCTGCTGGACGTCCGAGAGCTGATCCTGGCGCACTCGGTCTGGTTCCCGACGGAGGAGCTGAGCCGAGTCAAGAGGGACAATGTTACGCTGGTCCACTGCCCGAAGAGCAACCTCAAGCTCGGCAGCGGGTACGCTCCCGTCAAGGAGATGCTGGACGCCGGCGTCAACGCGGCGCTCGGCACCGACGGGGCCGCGAGCAACAACAGGCTGGACATGTGGGACGAGATGCGGACATGCGCCCTCATGCACAAGGGCTACAGGGGCGACCCGACGGTCGTCTCGGCGCGCGACGTCCTGAGGATGGCGACGGCGGACGGCGCGCGCGGGCTGGGTTTCAGGAACGTCGGCCTGATTCGCGAAAACTACGCAGCGGACATAGCCATAGTGGATATCGACCGCCCGCAGTACGTCGGGTTGGACGAGGCGAACGCGCCGGAGTTCATCGTGTACGCCGGCTCGTCGCGCGACGTAGCGGCTACGATAGTATCGGGCAGGCTGCTCTATAAAGAGGGGCGCTTCCTGACGCTGGACGCGGAGGAGATAATGAGGACCGCGTCGAGACACAGGGAGGAGATCACGAAATGTTGATTTATCGCTGGATGCCAGTGGTCACAACGTTTAAATATCGTTTTGGCCATTTAATCGGCATTTCCTTAAATCAGCGCTTTCATCAACGGGCAAATAAAATCGCTAGACAGAGAGGTGCGTTTCGATGAGCGGTCACGTCCTGCTTGTTCCGAAAACGGAAAACCCTCCGGCGAAGGTCAAGGACAGGGGTGTAATAAACCTTGTCAAAGCCGGCGGCGCGGCTTACAACGCCAAAAACGGCGAGGTGCTGCTGCTCCCCAATGGGGAAGCGAAGAGACGAGCCCTGGCCTCGGAGCTGAAGTCGGCACTGTTCGAGAGGTGCGGTATCCAGAGCGTCGACTGCGGAAGCGACGCGGCCATACTATCCATCGCGGAGCGTTTCGCGCGCGAGTACGGTTCGCTCGCCGCGGCGTTCTGCGAGGAGCGCGGCAGGACGATCCGCATCGTGTCGTGGAGCGGTGACGCCGACGCCGCCAGGAGCATGGCCGCCGAGACGATGGCCGCCGTGGCGGGCGTAATCGAGGGCCCTGGACTGAACCCCGAGGGGGTCGGTTTTTCCTTCGCCCAGGAGAGGACACCCGCCGGCGGCGTGTCGTTCAGCCTCCTGTCCAGGTGCGACGCGGGCGCCATAGGGGCACGGCAGGGGGTGTTCTGCGCGTCGTGCGGCGCGATGCTCCTGCCCGATTCACCGTATGGGTTCGCGCATACGCCGCCCGACGAACCCATGGAGGAGCTGGAGGACATCGAGAGCCCCGGGGCCAACACGGTGGCGGAGCTCTGCCGCCAGACGGGCATAGACGAGACGCGGGCCATCAAGGCGATGCTGTACGCCGCGCCCGACGAGTCGGGCGCGGCTCGCGCGGTTGCGGCTTTCGTCAGAGGCGACCACAGCGTCAGCATGAACAAGCTGTCCGCGTGGGTGCGCGCGGCGCTGTGCCTCGGCGAACCGCACACCGCGACGGCGCGCGAGGTGGAGCAATTGATAGGAGAGGTCGCGGGCTACTGCGGACCGATAGGTATGCCGGACAGCGTGTCGACCGTGGCCGACGAGAGGGTGAGGGGCCTCAGGAACATGGTCGTCGGAGCGAATCGCCAGGGCTATCACAGAAAGGGCTGCTGCCACCCGAGGGACTTCGACCCGACGTTCGCCGACATAGTCGCGCTGGCCGGGGGGATGCCCTGCCAATGCGGCGGCGCGTTCGAGGCATCGCCCCTGCGGGAGTCAGGTTCCCTGTTCCTCGGCACCGCCGGCGAAACAGCGGGCGGGGATCTGAAGGCATTGACGTGGCGCGACCGCGACGGACCTCACGGCTGCCCCGCGATATGCCATGCGTCACTCTCGATCGAGTCGTTGCTGCTGGCCACCGCCTGAGCCCGTCAGAGGGCGCGGTATTTTTGCCGGAATTCCGCCGGGAAAGTGTTTTTTGCATTGCCATACCCCTTTTTATTAATTAAACCCGGTAATTATGTGTCATCGACACAGTAAAGTATAGTTTCATTGAATGCCATTGAATGACTCCGCACCAATAATTTATAATTCGGGTTCAGTTCCAATACGATTTCCGGAACCCGATAAAAATCGTCTGGCGAGTGATAAAGGCAAATGGCGAGTTTAGGCTTGTTCTCGCGGATAGTCTGTTTCGCGCCGTACAGCATATCCGTTTCCATTCCCTCGATGTCAGCTTTTATCAATGTTGGTTTGGGTCTGTCGGCAAAAAAATCATCAATAGCGTGCACCTCGAACGCATTGCCGCCATCTTCAGTACGAACCGCCTCTCCTTGCATCATATCAAAGCGCTCAATCCCGCTGGTTGCGCCAACTCCGCCCATGATTATTTCAATTTGGTCATCAGGAAGTTCCCATTCCATTTGTAAACGTGCAAGCCGATGTCGCATTTTCGTGCACAAGGGAGGGTTTGGCTCAAATGCGTATATTTTTGTTGAAGAACCAATACCAACACCGCGTTTGACATATTCTTCCATGGTGTCGCCAACATACGCGCCGCAATCGCAGACGATCTCATTATAGCAAGTCATAAACTCCTTCGGCGCAAAATACTGATGATCAACCGCTTGGACATATTCATTGTCCCCGGTGAGCCAGCGCCAAAGTTCGCCGAGATAGCTGAGTTTAGAGAAATCATCGTCAAGAGTGTTTACTACTTTGCTGTACCGTTCCCAACCGTGCGCAACTTGAAACGCGCTGGACCTGACGTGCGGTACGCCGCAATCGCTCAGCTGCCGCGCTATTTGCCTCGCATAGTCGTCACGTATTGTCGCTATCAATACAAAACTGTCGTCTTTGAAATTAGGCGCCTTTTCCCACGGTCGAAGCAAGATAAATTTGCCGCAAGCCGTCTGCCCCGCAAATGATGGGTTGTTGTCGATGTAACACTCCGCGTCTTTGCCGTAGGCGCAGGAAAGCCAGCTGTAAAACCTGCGTGCGTATGCTCCGGCGGAGAAAATAGCGAACTTACGTCCCGTGAACGGTTTGACCTGCTCATTAACGCGTTTACATTCATCATCAATCATAGCTGCTAGAATCTTACATATTTCCCCATCATGCTTTTTTTTGCATTTATCCATTTTTATCTTTGTTTTTTGGGGGGGGGTGAGCTTTAGCATGTTTACAACTCCTCGTAGAATAAGTAGTGGAAGTTGAAGCCCGAAAGGACTAAACTTCCGGTTAAAGATTGGCCGGGACAGCTCGTACATCTCCTTGGGACACCAAGCCCGCAGCATAGAGTGAGCACCCGTCCTCCCAGCGAAATACGATTGAGCGGGTTGAGCAGAAACGTAAGCTCGTCTAACTAAGATAATACTGGCGAAGGATTCGAACTGTTACTCATGTCTTTGAATCGCTTCGACAAAGAGCAGACAGTCGTCGGGCTCGAAGCTACAGGCCACTAGTGGCTCGCTCTCTACTCGTTTTTCGCGGATGCCGGCTGGACGATCAAAGTCATCAATCCCATCCAGTCCGACGCTTTCAGAAATATGTACATCCGCAAGACCAAAACGGATCGCAAAGATTCTTTCATCATCGCTGAAGTGCTACGTTTCGGGCGTTACACCGAAACCATCCTGCCTAATGAAAAGCTGTCGCAGCTAAAAGAGCTTTCAAGGTGCAGAGTCGGGCTTGCCGAAACTGTCGGAAACCTCAAACGTAAAATCCTCGCCATTCTCGATCGTGTATTCCCCGAATTCGCCGGTTGCTTTGATGTATTCGGCTCAACGCCATCAGTTGACCTGCTGAACGAATATCCTTCTCCCGAAGCTCTCGCAAACTCCGACATCGACAAACTCATCAAATTGCTCGAAAAAAGCAGCCGGGGGCGGCACTCCGCCAAGAAAGCAAACGAACTTCGGGAACTCGCTCGCAAAAGCATCGGCGTCAAAAAAGGCGTCAACGCGCTAACATTCGAGCTAAAACTCCTGCTTCAGCAGATGAGCTTTGTCGAAGGACAAGTCAAGGAACTCGACTCGTTCATCGCTGAAATCATGAAAGATTTCCAGCTCATCCTGTCCATTCCTGGAATAGGTCCTGTTACCGGCGGAGCCATCATCGGCGAAATCGGCGATATCACCAGATTCGGAACACCGCGGAAATTGCAGGCGTTCGCGGGGATGGATCCCAAGGTTACGCAGAGCGGCCAATTCGCCGGTACCGACAACAAAATCTCGAAACGAGGCTCGCCGTATCTGCGCAGAGCTGTCTATATAGCCGCGAACATTGCAAGAATCCATGATCCGATTTTCAAGGAACACCACGACCGCCTGCTCACGAGAGGCAAACACTCTAAACAGGCGCTTGCCGCAGTTGCCACAAAACTACTGAGAGTGATTCACGCCGTCATGGTGAAGCAGGTTCCTTACACTCCGGCGATACTCTCGGGTAAACGGTAATGTTTATTTT
>JAISZL010000069.1 GCA_031269245.1 Synergistaceae bacterium
TTTTACTCATGCCAATTCGTGATCAATAGGCTGCTTTTGATGCGGCTCTCGCGGCTACCCAAACCTGTTTTTTTACACTTCACCCTTCAAACATTTGAGACATTTGATTGCAAATTGATTGCCGGCCGGCAGGGCGTAGAAATATTACGGACGTCAAATACATCAAAGATGGATGAAATACAGCGAAAAGCTATAGTTTCTTAAAGAACAACGAGTTATAATCATAATGAGTAAAAAATATTCTTGCAAGCTTCCTTGAGGTGCGGAGCGATATGCGAGATTTATCGTTTGCCGCATGGCCGGTAAAAATGACAATTAGGGGTGAAGTTATGTTTAAGAATTTAAGCTTAAGGACGAAAATTTTTTCACTGGTCTCCTCGGTCGTTATCGTGTCCTTTCTCATTCTTACGCTGGTCGTATCCAACATAGCTTATGAAATGGCCAAAAAGAACGCGTTCAGCTTGGCTCAGGAGACGGCGGACAAGTACAAAAACGAGATCAAATCCGAGCTTCAGGGTGCCAGGATAACCGCTGAGACGCTTTCGACGGTATTTGAGACGCTGAAGGAACACGATCTCACCGACAGGGACATGATGAACGACATCCTGAGAAACACCCTGTCGAAGAAGGAGTACATAACCGCGTTTTGCGTAGCTTATGACCCGGACGCGCTGGACGGGAAGGACCTTCTCTTCGCGGGGAAGAGGCCCGCCTATGACGATACCGGAAGATACGCCCCTTACTGGAACAAACTTGGCGACAACATCGACGTGGAGCCTCTGTACGACATAGATATCGCCGACTGGTACGTCGTCCCGAAAAACGAGTTGCACGAATATATCACCGACCCGTACCCATATGAAGTTCAGGGGCGTCCGGTGATGTTGGCGAGCATGGTCTTCCCGATCATGTACAAGGGGAAATTTATAGGGATAATCGCGTCCGATTTTCTTCTCGACAAGCTGCAGGAGATGATATCGAAGGTCAATCCTCATGGGCAGGGGGGATTCACGGAGATCTTGTCAAACGCCGGAGCCATCGTCGCGCACCCCAACAAGCCTCATTTGGGCAAGGATCTGACGGAAGCGCTGGCATACGAGATGCTGACGTTTAACCGCTCTAAGGTCGATGAGGCCATAAGGCACGCTGACGAATATATAGCCCAAAACCCCCTCCAGGACCCGGGCGACGAGGAGCGGGCCGAGGCATTGGCCAATATTGAGCGGTTTGTGGATAGCTTGAGGGGGTACGCGAAAAGCTCCGGCGCCGCCGCGCTGGACCTGTCATTGCTGACGCCGGATCTGGCCGAAGCGATGCTCAATGCGGATCCGGCCAGACTTCAGGATGCGATGGATGCGAAGAGTGCCGTCAAAAACGGCGAGATGTATATTTCGAGCAGCAGGGAATATTACACGGTATATAATCCGATTCGGTTCAGCGGCGTTACGACCCCGTGGTCGGTCGCGGTCAGCATCCCCATGACGAAGATTCTGGACGACGCGAGCGGCATCAGGAATTACGTCATGATGGTATCAGTGATGGCCGTATGCATAATCTCCTTAATCCTTTACATAATAGCGAAAAACGTCACGATGCCGATACTCACTCTCTCCAACACGGCTAAAATACTGGGAGAGGGAAATTTTGAAGTCGAAGTGCCGTTGATTCAGGCGAACGACGAAATAGGCGCACTGTCGAGGGCGTTCAAGTTCATGGCCGAGAAGATAAACAACCTCGTCAAGGAGATGCAGGAGTACGCCAAGACACTCGAGGAAAAGAACGTTTATCTGAACAGGCTGAACGAGCTGAAGGACGAGTTCCTGGCAAACACGTCGCATGAACTGCGCACTCCCATCAATGGGATCATAGGCATAATAGAGTCCATGATAGACGGCGCGGCGGGTCCTATGACAGACGAGCAGAAGTACAACATGGTGATCGTCTCCAACAGCGGCAAGCGCCTGTCCCACATGATCAACGACATACTGGATTTCACCAAGCTGAAGAACAAGGAAATTACGCTTCAGCTCAAGCCTCTTGACCTGAAGACGATAGCCGACACGGTCATCACGCTGTCGAAGCCATTGATCAAGGGGAAGGACGTAGCGCTGATAAACGAGATCGACGGTTCCCTCGGGATGATAAGCGCGGATGAGAACAGAATTCAGCAGATATTGTACAACCTGATCGGAAACGCGATAAAGTTCACCGAAAGGGGAACTGTCAAGGTCTCCGCCGAGGTCTCGGGCGATATGACCGCGGTTTCGGTGGAGGATACAGGAATCGGCATCTCCGAGGATAAATTCGAGCGGATATTCGAGTCGTTCGAGCAGGCCGACGGTTCCACGGCGAGGGAGTACGGGGGGACGGGCCTGGGCCTGTCGATAACTAAGAAGATCGTCGAGCTGCACGGAGGGACGATAACAGTCGAGTCGCGCCTAGGCGAGGGCTCCAAATTCACGTTCACCGTGCCCGTGTCGGACGTGAGTGGCGAGGGAGCTCCGTCGGTAGAGGGTCCTTCGTCGATTATAGATATAGAGGATTTCGCCCCGCGCGGCATGGACGAAGCGCGCGAACATGGCGCGGCGTCCGCCGAGGGGAGTTACAGGATACTCGTCGTTGACGACGAGCCAGTGAACATACAGGTTTTGTCGAATCTGCTGTCGATGCGGAATTACTCGGTCTTCAAGGCGTACAACGGGTTGGAGGCCCTAAGCATGATAGATGACGGGGGAGAGTTCGATCTGATCCTCCTGGACGTCATGATGCCCAAGATGTCGGGATACGAGGTCTGTATGCGCCTCAGGGAGAATCACTCGCTCTTTGACCTGCCGATAGTGATGCTCACGGCGAAGAACCAGATTCAGGACGTCGTTCTGGGGTTCCAGTCCGGCGCAAACGATTACATACAAAAACCATTCGACAAGGAGGAGTTGCTGGCCCGCGTTAGGACGCTTCTCGAACTGAAGGGCGCCATGTTCGCGGCCATGGCCGCGAACAAGGCCAAGAGCCTCTTTTTGGCCAACATGAGTCATGAGATCCGCACCCCGCTGAACGCCGTGATAGGGCTGACCAACCTCCTGCTCAACACGTCCATGGACGGACGCCAGAGGGATTATGCCGAGAAGATGCGCCGCGCGTCGGTCGCGCTATTGGGTATCGTCAACGACATACTCGACTTTGCCAAAGCCGACGCGGGTGATATGAAACTGGAACGAGTCTCGTTCGATATAAGGAGGATGTTCGACGACCTCACGATATTTTTCAGCGAACGGAACGCCGAATCGGACATAGCCCTTCGCTTCGAGCTGGACCCGTCCCTCCCCTCCGAACTCATAGGGGATCCGCTCAGGCTCCAGCAGATCTTCATCAACTTGGTCGACAACGCGTACAAGTTTACGGAGCGCGGCTCCATCACGGTGCGCGCTGAGGTTGTCGAACGCGGACGGGACGAAGCGACGATTGCCTTCGCGGTGGAGGACACCGGCATCGGCATGAGCCGGGATCATATTGACAAGATGTTCGCGGCATTCAACCAGGCCGACAACTCCTCGACGCGCAAATACGGCGGGACGGGAATCGGACTTGCCATAACGAGGCAGATGGTGGAGCTGATGGGCGGGACGATCAGCGTGGAGAGCGAGGAGGGCAAGGGTACTGTATTCGGTTTTTCATGCGGGTTCGAGCTCCCCGGGCGCGATGAGGTCGCGGAGGATGCCTCCGCGGGTGAGGGTGAGGCCGACGAAAACGCCGTGTTGCGCGGCATGAGGGTTTTGTTGGTCGAGGACAACGAGATCAACGCCATGATAGCTACGGAGCTCCTGAGCGCCGTGGGCGTCGAAGTCACCGCGGCTCAGAACGGCCATGAAGCCCTGGATCGCTTAAAGGAGGCTGCCAGGACTGACGGAAAGCCTCCCTTTGACCTCGTGCTGATGGACCTTCAGATGCCGGTGATGGATGGATACGAGGCCACCAGGATAATCAGGGGGATGCCGGAGTACAACGACATGCCGATCTACGCGCTGACGGCCCACGCCTTCCCGGAGGAGCGAGAGCGCTGCTTCTCGCTCGGCATGAAGGACCACCTGACCAAACCGATCGACGTGGAGTCCTTCTACGGGGCACTGCGGGAGGCTGTTGTCTCCTGAACCTGGTTGATACCAGTTTTGTTTCATCGTAAAATTTCCGCGGGGGTATTTGGATGCGTTTAACCACCGTCGTATCTGGGGACGCCGAGGTATGCGCGCTCGTGGCGCGCCAAGGGCTCATAGCAGTGGAGGATGTCAACGGGGAACTGGGGGTTTCGTGGGAGACAGATCTCTTTGAGCTCATCAGGCGAAATAAAATTCCCGAGATGACTGGATGGTTCAACGACGGGGGCCGCGAGGAGATAGAATCGCTGAAGGGCTGTGTCCTGCCGTTTGGCGAGGCGCGCTATGCCCCCCTCTATCGCGGCCCCCGGAAGATATTCGGGATAGGGCTCAACTACGCCGATCACGCCGGAGACCTCTTTGAGGATGCCCCCACCGGGATACCGGCGAGTTTCTTTAAGCCGGCCACGGCGATCATAGGACACGGCGACGAGATAAAGATCCCGCTTCAATCGCGGAAGACCACCGCCGAAGCGGAGCTTGGGGTCATCATCGGGAGGGATTGCTCGAACATAGAGCGCGAGGACTGGCTTGATTACGTGGCCGGGTTCACGGCGATAATAGACATAACAGCGGAGGACATCCTCCGCTTGAATCCGCGCTATTTGACCCACGCCAAGAGTTTCGAGACGTTCTTCAGCTTCGGTCCTCATCTGGTGACGCCGGACGAGATACCGGACGTATCCGCGCTTCGCGTGCGTACGGTGTTGAACGGCCGCGTTCACGCGGAGAACGTTGTGGCTAACATGACGTTTCCCCCGGACTTCCTGGTGGCGTTTCACTCCAAGGTATTCCGGTGGCAGCCGGGGGATATCCTCTCGACCGGCACCCCGAGAGCCGCGCGCATTCAGCGCGGCGACGTCGCGGAGTGCCGCATCGATGGCTTCGAGCCCTTGAAAAATCCGGTGGCGGACGAGGGACAGCATCCTTAAAATAAAATGCTGTATCCGGCGATGACGGACATAACAAATGGACCGGTCGCCGTCAGGATTCAAAGAGCCGCGAATTTGCGAAAACCCCTGTCAAGGACACTTGATATCCCTCGAAACACAGGCAAGACCGAGGGGTTTTGCCCCGAACCCCGCAAGGGGACCAGCCCCCTCGACCCCTACTCCGGCGTCTTTCTTCTGCTCTTGGGCAGGATGTCGGGCGACGACTCGTCCCATATCGTGTAAAAGCCCTCGGCATCGGGGCTCTTGGCGGCGCCCAGGAAGTCTATCGCCGCCGCGCCTGCGATTCTCGAGGACCTCAATGAATCGGCGTTGAGGCCGGCGTGGTTGAACCTGTCGCTCGACCCGGCGTAGACCACCTCGATCAGCCTATGGCCCCTCTGGCCGGTGGACGAGACCCACGTCGGCGCGACGGAGACGCGGGAGATACGCGCGCGTTCCCCGTCGCGCGCGACGTCGACCGCGAGGACGACGCTCCTCTCGCGCGGCTTCGCCCGCTGATGCGAGACAAAGTTGCCCAGGGAATAAGCGACGAGGGCGTAACCCGCGTCGGAGCTCGTCACCTCGATTGGCTGAAGCACATGGGGGTGAGTGCCGATAACGATGTTCGCTCCGCCCTCAACGCAGAGCGAGGCGATCTCCCGCGCGCGCTTCGTTGGGACGAACTGGTACTCGTTTCCCCAGTGAAAAAAAGCCGCCGTCATGTCCGGGCTCAACGCGCGCGCGCTTTCGAGACCCCGCTTGACAGCCTCGTCGGATATTATGTTAAGATACACGTCTTCGGAACTCACGTCTCCGGATGCGCTCGACTTGAACGGCGTGTTGCTCCCGTAGGAGAAGTTGACGAACGCCCAGCGCAGGCCACCGTACTCCACCAGCAGAGCCTCGTTCGGCTTGACGCCCCCATAAGCCAGTCCTGTCCAGGAGATGCCCGCCTCGTCCAGTACCTCAGTGGTTCTCTTAGCCCCGGAAACGCCCCTGTCGAGTATGTGATTGTTGGCCAGGGTAACGACACTGACTCCCATGCCGAGGACCGCTGAGGCCAACTCGTCGGGTGTGTTGAAGGACGGGTATCCGGCGAACTTTTTCCTCTCTCCCGCGAAGACGGTCTCCAGGTTCCCCGCCGCCAGAGCGTCGTGAAACAGGGGCTTCACCCTGCGGAACTGCGGGGAGAAGTCCCACGACGCCCCCCTTCTCGCTCCCTCCAACTGCTCGGCGTGGGCCATGATGTCTCCGATGAAGACGACGCGGACTGTGCCTGCCGGGCGCGGCGAAGCCTCCGCCGCGCCCGGCGGCATATGGCGCGCCAGCGAAACGGCGCAGAGCATCAGCAAAAACGACGCCCAAAAACGCTCTTTCATCATCAAACCGTTCACCACCTTAAGGGCAAGGATTCAAGCCACTCCCCGAACCGCGTTTCTCGCATATAGACATAATGCCCCACCCAATTTACTCCTGGAGATATTATCCCATATATCTATCAATTTAGCGTCTGCCGCACAGCCCTAAATTTTCTTGGCTCAGGTCCGCGGACGTTTCCGTCGGCGACGTGATCGTGCCGAATGCCGTCGAATACGAATAACCACTGTTGATTTCTCTTAACCTGTTGACATTGGATATATATCTGGCGTAAAGTGTTTTAACTTGAGCCCGGGCGGCGATAGGGAAGCCGGAGGAGTTTTTCGGAAAATCCGGCGCGGTACCCGCCACTGTAGGCCTGACGAACCGGCAGCGGCCACTGGTTTTGTGAGAGATCGGGAAGGCGCCGGAGAGGACGAGGGATAGCCAGGAGACCTGCCGTTTTGGGCGATTGCTTGTATCAGGCGAGAGATTTTTCGCGTTTCTCGAGCCATCCCGCGGGAGAACGGGGTACAGGGCGGCGCAAAGCCGCTGTTTGGCCTTTGGATCGCGCGCGGGCGCGGTTCAATTTTTTTTGCATGGAGGAGTAATTTGTGATAAGGACGATTCGCAAGCGCGACGGAAGACAGGTTGGGTACGACAGGGCGAAGATCGCGAGCGCGATATTGAAGGCGTTCAGGGCGACGGGAGAGGAGAGTATAGCGCACGGCGAACCAGCGCACGAGCGGGTCGCCAGGATGGTGGAGGAGAGGATGGAGGCCTCGGGGCTCATAACGCCGTCTGTCGAGCAGATACAAGACGTGGTCGAGGCGTCGCTGATCGGCTGCGGTTGCATCGCCACGGCCCGCGCTTACATACTTTACCGCGCCGAGCGCACTCGCGTCCGCGAGATGAAGGCGTCGCTAATGAAGACGTATGAGGACATCGCCTTCAAGAGCGCCGTCGAGTGCGACATAAAGCGCGAGAACGCCAACATCGACGCCGACACCCCGATGGGCACCATGCTCAAGTACGGTTCTGAGGGCGCGAAGAAGTTCTACGAGATGTTCGTCATCGACCCGCGCTTCGTCGAGGCCCACAAATCCGGCGACATCCACATTCACGACCTGGACTTCTACACGCTGACCACTACCTGCTGCCAGATCGACCTCATCAAGCTCTTCGACGGCGGTTTCTCCACCGGACACGGCGTCCTCCGCGAGCCGAACGACATCGCCTCGTACTCGGCCCTAGCCTGCATAGCCATACAGAGCAACCAGAACGACCAGCACGGCGGTCAGAGCATCGTCAACTTCGACTACGCGATGGCCCTGGGGGTCGCCAAGACCTACGCGAAAAAATACCGCGAGTTCCTCAAGATATCGCTCTCCCTGCTCGCTCCCGGCCTCCCGGAGGAGGAGGCCGGGGCCATCGTCTCGCGCCTGGAGAGGAGAAACCTGTCCGTCTTCATGGGCGGGGGCGGAGGCGCGGAGGAGGGGCGGGCTGAGTTGATGGAGGCTGGGTTGGACGAGGCGGCGGCGGACCGGGCGCTGCGCTTCTCGCTCGAACACGCGCTCTCCTCGACGGAGCGGGCGGCTTATCAGGCGATGGAGGGGCTCATCCACAACCTCAACACCATGCACTCCCGGGCCGGCGCTCAGACGCCGTTCTCGTCGATCAACTACGGCATGGACACGTCGCCCGAGGGACGGCTCGCGATCCGAGCGCTCCTCTTAGCCACGGAGGCGGGGCTGGGCAACGGCGAGACCCCGATATTCCCGATACAGATATTCCGCGTGAAGGCCGGGGTCAGCTTCAACCCCGGCGACCCGAACTACGACCTCTTCCAGCTCGCGTGCAGGGTGTCGTCCAAGAGGCTCTTCCCGAACTTCTCGTTCCTCGACGCGCCGTTCAACGCCCGCTACTACGTCCCGGGGAGGCCGGAGACGGAGATCGCCTACATGGGGTGCCGCACGAGGGTGATAGCGAACGCGCACGACCCGGGGCGCGAGATAAGCAACGGACGCGGCAACCTGAGCTTCACGACGGTGAACCTGCCGCGCATCGCCATAAGGGCCCGCGGGAGCATCCCGGCTTTTTTCTCGGAGCTCGAGTCGAAGCTGGACATGGTGATACTCCAGCTGATGGAGCGCTACAGAATCCAGTGCGCGCGCCGCGTCCGCAACTATCCGTTCCTGATGGGCCAGGGCATATGGCTCGACAGCGACACCCTCGGATGGAACGACGAGGTGGGCCCGGTGTTGAGGCACGGCACGCTCTCCGTGGGCTTCATCGGTCTGGCGGAGGCGCTGAAATCCCTGACCGGAGCTCATCACGGCGAGAGCGAGTCGTCCCAGGCGTTAGGGCTCGACATAGTTAAATTCATGCGCGAGCGCACGGACCGCGAGACTGAGACCTCAGGGCTCAACTTCACGCTCCTGGCGACCCCGGCCGAGGGTCTTTCCGGCCGTTTCGTCCGCCTGGACGAGGCGGAGTTCGGCCCCATAGCGGGCGTGACCGACCGCGATTACTACACCAACAGCTTTCACGTCCCGGTCCACTACGGCATAAAGGCCGCCCGGAAGATCGCGATAGAGGGTCCGTATCACGAGCTGACCAACGCTGGGCATATAACCTACGTGGAGTTGGACGGCGACGCCTCGCGGAACCTGGAGGCGTTCGAGCGGGTCGTCCGCTTCATGGCCGAAAGCGGCGTCGGCTACGGTTCGATCAACCATCCCGTCGACCGAGACCCGGTCTGCGGATACAACGGGATAATCGGCGACCACTGCCCGAAGTGCGGCAGGGCGGAGGGCGACGGCGTCAGCTCCGCCAGGTTCGAGCGCATAAGGCGGATCACAGGATACCTGGTCGGAACAGTCGAGCGCTTCAACGACGCCAAGCGCGCGGAGGAGCGCGACCGGGTGAAGCACGGGATATGAGGCATGAAAAACGCGCGGCCATGCGCCTGAGCGGGATAGTGGAGGAGTCCATCGTGGACGGTCCGGGGGTGAGGTACGTCGTCTTCACCCAGGGCTGTCCCCATCGCTGCCCTGGCTGCCACAACCCCCAGACTCACGACAGGGACGGGGGGTACGAGATCGGCGCCGCGGAGCTGACGGAGAAGTTCAAGCGGTCGGCCGCGGAAAACCCCCTTTTGAGCGGCGTCACCATCTCCGGCGGCGAGCCTTTCATCCAGGCGCGCTGTCTCGTCCCGTTCGCGGAGGCCGTCCGAATAGCCGGTTACGATCTATGGATATATACCGGTTACGTCATGGAGGAGATAACGGCCCGCGCCGACAGGGACGAGATGGCGCTTCTGGCCCGGGCCGACGCGCTGGTGGACGGCCCATTCGTCGAGGAGCTGCGAACGCTGGAGCGGCGCTTCATAGGCAGCTCGAACCAGAGGATCATCAAGCTCTCATGACCCGATGCGCCGAAAAAACAACGGGAGATCCAGGAGGAGTCCTCCTCCTGGCGGGTGCGGGCGGAGCCCGCGGTTTTATACCAATTTGAAATCAAATGCCTAAAGGGTGAAGCGTTAAAACAGGTTTGATCAACCATTCAGCATTGTCAAACACAGCCTGTTGATCGCGAATAGGTCCAAGCGATCGGGGCGCCACTGGGCGCCCCGATAAAGTTAAAATATTTTGACGACAGTGTTTATTTGGTGTCAGCTCACCGCTATCGTCCTGGAGCTCTCCCACAGGCCGTGGATGTTGCAGTAGCTCTGCGCGGCCAGCGTGCCGCTCGAGGAGAGCTTCACGATGACCGAGCCGAACGGGTCGGCGAACGCCGGTCCGGGGCGCTCCGCGTTCGCGGTGTCCCCGTGAGCGTCGAAGGACAGGTTCGCGAGTTCGATGGCGAATTTCCCCCCGTCCGGCACGAACAGGAGCTTTATCCACTCGATGTGATGAGCCGCCGTGTTGGGATGGGCGATCTCACGCCCGACGCAGAGACCGACCTTGAACGCCTCTCCCGCTTTTACGCTCTCCGGTGCCTCGATCACCGGTACGTGCTTCTCGCCCTTCCAATCTCCGCTTTGAACAAAATCCCCCAGTTTCATCGCTGTTACCTCCCTTTTCTTGCGCGCGCGCCCGCCAGCGCACGCGCGCGGTTAAATAACACCATACCCCATATAATAAAGCATCGTCAGAGCTATTTCACGCGGAAATTTGAAAAAGTTTCAAGTCCTTCACGCCCTTATCATCCGCCGCCGCCGAACGCGGGCAGGCGGGCCGCAAGTCCGGGGAAGCGGCTTATGTCGATTTCTCGATGACGTTTTCGCGCGGGACTCCGTTCTCTCGAAACTTGTTCTCGACCTGCTCGAACACGTCGACCAGGACCGGGTCGAAGTGCGTTCCCCTGCCCTCCATTATTATCTGGGACGCCTGCTCGTGAGAGAAGGCCTTCTTGTACGGCCTGTCTGAGATCAGCGCGTCGTAGACGTCGGCTATCGCCATGATCCTGCCCTGGAGGGGTATCTCCTCGCCGCGCAGGTTGTACGGATAGCCCGATCCGTCCCATTTCTCGTGGTGCGTCAGGGCGAAAATCCTCGAATGAGTCAAAAAATCGTTGTTCGACATGTTCTCGCCTATCTTGTCGATTATTTTGGCGCCGAACACGGAATGGCGCTTCATCTCCTCGAACTCTTCGGACGTCAGCTTGCCGGGTTTTTTCAGGATGCTGTCGCTGATGGATATTTTGCCCACGTCGTGCAGCTGAGACGACTGCAGCATGAGATTTACGTCCCAGTCGGAGATTTCCTCGCTGTAGAGGCCGAAATCCTGCAGCCCCTCCAGCATTATTCTGAGCCATTTGTTGGTGCGCTGCACGTGCCCGCCGGTGATCTCGTCCCTGCTTTCGACCACTTCGGCCAGGGTGTTCAATATCGCCCTCTGCAGTTCGAGCACGCTCCCGGTCTTCTCCTCGACCATGCGCTGCAGGTTATCGTTGAAGTTCTGCAGCTCGCGTTTCTGGTGCTCCATGGTCTTCCTCTGCAGCTCCATTGTCAGGTGGATTTCGACGCGCTTCCGCAGGATCGGCGGCTCGAACGGTTTCGATATGTAGTCGACCGCGCCGAGGTCCAAGCCCGTCACCTCGCTCTCGGGGTCGTTTCTGGCCGTGATGAATATCACTGGGATGTCTCGCGTCTTTTCGCCTTCCTTCAGTTTTTTCAGCGCCTCTATCCCATCCATCTCCGGCATGTTTATGTCCAGCAGTATCAGGGACGGAGCGTCGGTATCCAGCAGCGAGAACATCTTTGCGGCCGAGGGTACGGTAAAGACGTCGTACTTTTCCGACAACACGGATTTGACGAATTTTAAATTCGTCAGGTTGTCGTCCACCACCATAATCCTGGTCCTGTTTGCTCCCATGACATTCACACTCCCGCCTCCTTAAGCATGTCGTCGACGATCCCACCCGCTTCCTTGAAGTCCGATACCAGCAAATGGTCCGAGATCATCGATATCCTGTCCCTCGCGCTCTTTTTGAGATTACGCCCGGAGAGGCTGTCAAGGACGAGGTCGATGTCCATGATGCTCCTGGCGTCGATGAGTTTCTTGAGTTCGAGCAGGTCGTCCTTGGCCGGTATGGCGTCCGAGCCGGTCTCTTCGGGCGGCGCGCCGTTTGCGGCGTCCCACTTCGAGACCGCGCCGCGTATGCGGGAGACCAGATCCTCAAGCCTCTCCCGCAGGCGTGCCGCGTTTTGCCTTATCGGGCCGATGCCGCCTCCTTTGCCCGCCTGCTCAAGAAACGCCGCCTCCGCGGAGATCTCGGCCGCTCCGATCTGCGCGGAGGCGCCCTTCAGCGCGTGGACCTTCGCCATAAAGACCTCCGAGTCGTCCGACACCAGTGCCCGCATGATGGACTCGGAGTCTTTGCAGAATATGGCGAGGGCCTTCATATAGACCTTCGCCGATCCTCCTATCCTGCTCAAGCCCAGCTTTACGTCGATTCCCTCGATCTCGGCCACCTCGCCGGCGGAGGGCCCGCCACCGGCGGCGCTTTCGGTCCTCATCTCCTGGGGGACCCATCTGTCCATCAGCTCGCCGAGTTTCACCAACTCGATCGGTTTCGAGATGTAGTCGTCGAAGCCCTTCGACAGGAACATGTCCCTCATGCCCATTACGGCGTTGGCCGTGAACGCTATGATGGGGATCTTCCTCAGCCTCTCGTTCGTCTGGCGAAGCAGCTTTACCGTCTCTATGCCGTCCATATTGGGCATCATGTGGTCGACGAAGATCATGTCGAATTCGCCTTTCCGCGCCAGCTCGACGGCCTCGCGCCCGCTCAAGCACGTAGTCGTGTTTATCTTGTAGAATGAGAGGAGCCCGTTCATGACGTCCAGGTTCATCGGCATGTCGTCGACTACCAGCACGCGTAAGCCCGGCGCGGAGAATTGCTGGTTCTTCTCGGCGGAGGCGGATTTATTGTCGTAGGGCCCGGAGTCGAAGGCGCCGGACGGCGTCCAGTCGGCGACCTCCTGCGCTATCGCGGCGGTGAAGGACGAGCCCCTGCCGTACTCGCTCTCGACGGAGATGTTGCCGCCCATGGCGAGGCACAGGCTGCGGGATATCGACAGGCCGAGGCCCGTGCCCTCTATGAGTTTTTCGCCGTTTTGGTACAGTCTGACGAAGTCCCCGAAGATATTCTCGATGTTCTCGGGTTTTATCCCGATGCCCGTGTCCTTTATGGCGAACGTGAGCTGAACTCCGCCGCCGCGGCGCTCGCTCTTCGCGGACAGCGTTATCCTGCCCTGGCGGGTGTAATTCACCGCGTTGGCCAGCAGGTTCAGCAGAATCTGGCGTACCCGCGCCTTGTCGCCTATCAGTTTTTTGGGTATGTTCGGGTCTATCTCCGTGAAGAGGCCGAGCGATTTTTCGGCGGCGCGCACGCTTATTATCGCCAGAGCTTCGCTGAACACGGAGTAGGTCTCGTAGGGCGAGGGCGTGATCTCGAGCTTGCCGGAGCTGGCTTTCGAGAAATCGAGGATGTCGTTGATTATAGCGATCAGATCGGCCCCGGCGCGCTTTATACCCATGATGTGGCCGAGCCCTCGCTGAGTGCCCCACTCCCTCAGGGCCAGCTCGCTCATCCCTATGATGGCGTTCATCGGGGTGCGGATCTCATGGCTCATGCGCGCCAAGAAGGACGACTTGGAGTGGCTCTCCTCCTCGGAGCGCATCTTGGCCTCGTTCAGGCGGACCAGTATAGCGCAGAGGGCCAGCGCCAGAGTCGCGCTCAATATCCCGATGACGGTGAATATCTCGGCCACTCCCCTGTAATAGTGCCGGGCAGGCACTATGATCCCCAGGTACCACCCGTTCTCGAGCCTGCTGAAGAACCCGATTTTTTTGCCGGTGCCGCCGTTTATGGTGTCCACCAGCACGTCGTCCCCCAGCTTTTGAATTTTCTCGGACGCCCTGTCGTATCCCGGCAGCGTGCTCAACTGCCTGCCAATGTACTCGGGCGTGGGCGAGGTGATGATGTTGAAGGAGTTGTCCAGCAAGATGCCGTACCCGCCCTCGGCTATCTTGTAAGATTTGACCTGCTCCAGCAGGGGGGTCAGGAGAAAATCGATGCCCAGGACGCCCTTGTTTTTGGCCTCCGAGTCGGCTATGACCATCGCGACGGAGTTGACCAGACTGCCTGTCCTGCGGTCGATGCGCGGAGTGGAGTGGAATATGTTGCCTCTCAAAATCGCCCCATTCATCAGGGGAGCGATGGCCGAAACATAGTGCTCGTCCGGAGTCCATCCGCTGCCGTCTATATAGCTCTCGTTCAGGTAGCCGTAGACGGACACGATGTCGTTGTTCAAACCCTCCTCGCGGAGCGACGCGTTTGTCCAGTCCTCGAGAATGTCCCGCAGCTCGTCCCTCCCGGCTCCGTCGTCGAGAGCGATGTTGGCGAACGCGGCCAGGTTTCTCAGGGTGGCCTCGTGAGCCAGTATCGTGGACCTCATCACGGCCCTGTACGTGTTCACCTCGCTGTGGCTGTGAAGGTTCACCAGCCTTTTCGTCACCACGCTGACGCAGAAATAGCTCAAGGCGGTGATCGTCAGGAAGGACGCGCACACGCACAACAGCTGTTTGTAATCGTTTTTTATCGCGTCGACGAACTTCATCTTTGAAAATCGCACCCCCCGATAAAAAAGAGCTTCGTATGACGGCATTATATTCCCGGAACGGGTGAGTTTACCAGAAAATCGAAACAGCTTGTATCGAGGCGTTTTTTGATTACTACGATTATTTTACAGGCAAAAACGCTTTTAGCATGTAAATATCTTGGAGTTTATGGACAATCTCAAAAAAACGCATAAAACGGCTAGTTTGAAAATTATCGCGCTGGCGCCAATGCTATAATCCTCGCGGCAATCCGCGGCTCGCGCCGGATTTTTCCTCTCGGGCTCTCCGTCTTCGCGTTCGGTATGCCGGGGGTGAAGAGGCCGGGGGAGGAGCGTTGGCTTGCGAAAAACATTTATGGAGGGATCGCTGTTATGTTGAGGTTCGGGTTGTTTTCCCTCTCCGTCCCCGCGGCGAGGGGCGACGAGGAATACGTGCCGCGCGTCATGGATACCGAGCTCTGCGCGGAGGAGTACATGTCCTTGCGCGATGCCGTCAAGTTCATAGGTGTCACCGAGGGATTCAGGGACGTCCTCTCCGACTTCCCCACGCCGGAGGGGGGGACCCCGGCCGGCTTCAGGAGGGATCTCGTAATGGCTCCAGACGGGGTGCTGAGGGTGGACTTGAGGAGGGACATATCGCGCGACAGGAACGGCGTCCCGCGCCCGACGAACGTCCTTTATTCGGCCGACAGCGCCGACCCTTACGAGGTGCGGCACGTCGCCCCGTTCATAGCGAACCTCACGTGCAACCCGGCCATCATCTACGACGCGTTCATCAACAACCCTAAGGCCAACGCGGGAGGCCGCTTCAAGACCCGAGACGAGGTGATGAGCGAGATAGCGGCCATCCTGGGGCCCGGCTGCGACATCAGCGTCGAGCTGAACAACCCCTTCGAGAGCGACTTCGGCGTCCTGCTGGAGGAGGCGGAGAGGTTCCGGCACATGCTGGGCAAGTACCGCGCGGTCATCAAGGTGCCTCACACGGGGCCGGTAAACGCCGGGAACGTCGGGCAGCTGATGGAGGGAGACCGGAAGCTGGAGGTCGGGTGCGACCGGGTGAGGACTTCGGACGGGATGCGCGGGCACACCCTCGCGCTGCGGCTCCGCGAGCACGGATTCCGCGTGAACTTCACCCTGATGTTCGAGCCGTATCAGACGCAACTGGCCCTGCAGGCCAGGCCGTATTTCATAAACGCGTTCATGAGACAGAGGCTGGCGCAGTCCAGCAAGATCAGGGGCTTCGTCGAGTCCTATGACAGTACCGGGAGCGCGGGGCATCTGGAGGAACTGCGGAGCTACCTGATAAGCAGCGACTTCTGGCCCCCGTCGCGCCTGGCGGACCCGCCGCGCGACGCGCTGCTCTTCGCCCGCGATCTGCTGAAGTACCGCCGCTTCGACGACGGAGAGGGGATGGACGGGCTGGACGCGATGCGCCACAGCCTGCGCGCGCTTCGGAACTGCAACATGCCGGACACGAGGCTGATAGTCTGTTCGATGGACGGCCCGAACAACTACCCCGACATCGACAAGCTCCTCTGCGAGCCGGAGTTCAGCGACATGAACGGCAGGGTGGTGATCACCGCCGCGCCGGAGTATCTGGCGCGCTTCACGTCGAGCAACCTGGTTATCGCCTATCAGCGCAAGTTCATGAACGCGGCGAAGGGCCGGAGCTGATATCGATGCCCGCGGCGGCCCTCCCTGAGGCACAACGGCGGGAACCCCCTGTACGCCGAGTACAGGGGGTTCCCGCGTATGTGGGATACAGGGGATGATTATTGTTTCTTATTCAGATTCAGGAAGCAGGAAGACGACGAAAACGGGGCTCTTCATCTTCCCGGAGACCGCGCCGGGCGCGTGCTTGTAGACGAGCTTCGTGATGTCCGCGGATAGCTCCCTCCCGCCGATGGTTATCGGCACGGAGATGTCATCCGATACCATCAGGATGTCATCCGATGCCTCGACACTCTTCTTCGCCGCGGAGAGGAGCCCGATGTGTTCGAGCCGCGAGTAGTTCGTCATGCGCCCCCGCACCTCGGTGGTGACCAGCAGGGCGTAACCGATGGTTTCAAAGCTGGCGAAGATCGCCGCCGTCAGTATGAAGAGGGCGATGATGACCTCCGCCAGGGAAAACCCCGGCCGGCGTCCCGCGAACGCTTTTCCCCGCGTTTTTCGAGTTTTTTGCGCGCTCATTCTTCTTCTCCTCCTCCTCTTCTCACTTGCGGACGATCTCCGACCAGACGTCGGCGGAGGATGTGCGGCTGATATCGACCGAAACGCCCCAAGCGGCATCATTCGGCTGTGAAGGGCTGTATTCGCCCTGGACAAAAAGCGAATACACGTCTTTGTCCGGGGAGATGACGTAGGTGAACTTCATCGGGAAAGCGCCCAACGCCGCGGGCGGGGCGCATTCTCCGCTGCCCGGCGACGGGTCGCCGCCGGGCCACCAATCCTCGGAGTTGACCTTGACGCTTTCGGCCAGGGTTTCGGCGAAGGTCAGCGTCGCCTGCTCCAAAATTCCGCGGTGCTCGAAGAAAGAGTAATAAGCGACATTCATCTGCGCCATCCCGATCACGGTCCCGCAGAGGATGACGAACAAAAGCATCACGACGAGCGCCAGGGGCAGCGCGCTCCCCCGCCGCGCCCTCATTCTTTGAACGTCTCTCATTCGCCCCCGCCCTCTCCCTCCAGCGGCACGTAGAATCCCGGCACGTAGGATTCAAATCCATTTTCATCCTTTATCGTTATCTCTTCCATACTCTGATCGACGTAAGTCCCTCGGACATCTGCGTCTTCAGTGTCATCCTTCAGCCCCAGAATCGCGCGGACCTCGCGGGGCGAGAAACCCTCCCCTATCCACGTGTCGTAGAGCCTGTATGTGGAAGTATTGGATGAGGAACTCCAGAAACGGAACCCGAGGATGCGTTCGCGGTCCGGCGTGTACGCCACATCGCTTGGCTCACGGCGATAACCGGCCTCGGTGGGCTTCGGGCGGTACGGAAGCTGCAACCCCTGAACGACCGTCAGAAAACGTTTGCACGTGGGGCCTGGACTGTCAGATACATAACTCCCTTCTTTTGCGTTGTTATTAATATCCCAGTCCGGCGCACTGCTGGTTCCGAAGTCCCAGCCGCGCATGGCGTAGAGGCCGAAAATCGGCGTAGTCTGGTTCGGCTGTGTCGCGCGCCACGGCCTCAGAATGCTCAGACGGCCGTAGACTCTGCTGCCCTCCGGTATAATCGGCTTCCCCCTCTGCTGCCGCAGCACATCGTAGCCGTACTCCCCGTTATAGCCCCTTGCATCCCTTGACACGTATTGATACTCGCTAGAATACTGCCCGAATTCGCTGGACTGTTTGATTTTTTCCGTCTTATTGCCGTTATTATTTTTGTTCAGGTCTATCGCGATGGGCGGCGTCCAGACGGAATGAGGCGTATCGGTGAGGACAGGATTGACCCGCCCGTAATTATTCCGGTCGCCCTTTATGTAGGTGGTCTTGTAAAAGTCAGGTGGAAGGCTTTCCACGAACTGCTTCCATATATAGCGGTAATCTTCTCCTGTGACCTTGGAGAAATCCCAGCCCAGGAAAGATTCCTTCCACGAGCGCACCCTCATGCCCCTGCGACGGTAAGACTGGTCGTCGCCCTCCTTTGGCTCGGGGTCCGCGACCACGTGCTGCATGGTGTTCCCCAGCTTCTTGAACGGGGACGGGTAGTCGCCGCGCCAGGCGTCGCCCTTGAACTTGCCGTACCAGATGGGCTTTGAGTAGATGTAGTTCCGCGAATTGTTCCAGTCCGTCGCGCCCTTCTTGAGCCCGATCAGCTCGGCGCGGATGAATATGTCTCCCGCCTTGTGAACCCAGCTGTCTGCCAGCGGCGTCACCTTATTGATATCGGTCTCCCCGCCGTGGTGGATTTTGAAGTTCCACTCGTCTTCGACCTCGCTGGCTTGGATATTCCTCGTCACTTCGAGGACGGTCAGCTTGAGAATATGCCTCTGCTGCCAGATCTCCCGTTGGTTGCTGATATTATAGTTAGGGTCGTCCGGCCTGTCGTTTTTTTGAAAATGTATATTCCAAGAACGATCCCACCGGAAACCGAGCCGGTTGTCTTCCTCCCCCTCCGTCAGCATATCCCCGACCGTTGTCCCGTCGTACAAATGCCAGGACTGCATGTGCTTCGGGGAATAAAGGGATATGTATCCCTGGTCCTGACCGTACATCATGCCGTAACCGACATGCGATCCCTCTATTCTGTCCTGGTAATACCGGTCATTCCGGCCTTCCATGCTGGCCGAGAAAATGTTGGTTCCCGTGATCTGGTTTATGTATTCCGTGCCGCCGCCAACCGAGAACGGCAGACGGTAATAGAGCCCCGCGTCGGATGACGCCCCGGCGTTTTTGTTGAAATCCTCGGAAGTCACGGGGCCCGACAAGGAAATATTCCCCGGCGCGGGGAATTTGCTTTTGGCGGCGTCGTAGAAATACATCGGGCGCGCGCCCCAGGAGAGCGAGCCCCCATCGCCGTTGACGCCGCGTTCGCCGTAAACATTATCGTTGTAGCAGTAATATCGAATGACAAACCCGTTGGCCCCGGGGTCGAACTGGAAGATATACCCACCGGAGCGATATTCGGATTGGTATGTCTTGTTCACTCTCGACCCGTTCAGGAGGACGCCGAACCCGCCGCCTGCGCCCACGTCGGGGAGCTCTATATCAATATAAACGGCATAGTTCGTCGGCCCGTAAAGAACGTCGGCCGAACTCGCCGCGCCCTTCGGAATCATGTGGGCGAAGTCCTCCGGGCCGAATTTCAGCATGACCAAAGGACCGCTTACAGACCCACTAGTATCCGCCCTTACTTCAAAATAACGTCTGCCGGTATTTTGGTCCACCGCGAGTGTCATGTTTCCGTATTTAGACTGCGTATTCAGATAAGTCCTGTCGTTGAGGTTGGTGTTCTCTGTGCCCGCCTGAAGCTGGTCAAGGATATCAGCGAACAGCACGTCGTCTTTATAATTCCCCGATTTGACGTAGACGGGCCACTTTTTCCTAGAGCCCTTGCCGTCCGGGAAGCTGGCCACTATGATCATGTAAGCCCCCCTATAGAGGTCGTAGGCCCGTGTCACGGTGCTGGCGACCGCCCCCAGGTTGAATTTCTTATTATCGGACAGCTCCACCTCGAACACGTTGGAGCTGTCGCTATGCTTCGTCCCTTCCTTGACGGACATCAGCCTAAACCCCCTGGCGGCGGCACTGTCTGGGTCTTGAATATTGAACGGATCGTTTATCAGCTTGGCCTCTAATTCCATCGACAGTGTTTCGTCGTCCTCATGTGTTTGCTGGTCTTCGTACAGGGTGTCCAGCAGGCTTTGGCCCACTTCCGCCTCCAAATAATTGGGGACGCGCTCTTCCAGATGCGTCAAAATCGCCTCGGGGTTCCGGCCCGCGCTCTTCACGATGTCCTCGAAAATGGTGGGGTCGGCGGCGATCCACGTGAAAATGACATCCTCGCCTGTACTCTCGACGGCGTTCACGAATTTCGCCGGCAGCGTCAGGTGCGCGTCCAGTTCCGTGTCGTAGTTGAAGCCGCCTTCGAGGTGTTTCCACGTGTCGGGGCTGGCGTATTCGAAAGTCTCTTTGCTTGATATTTTCCTGCTCCCGTAAACCTCCAGACCTGGCGTCAGAAGCGGCGTCCGCGGCCTGTA
Source organism: Synergistaceae bacterium (assembly GCA_031269245.1). Classification (GTDB taxonomy): domain Bacteria; phylum Synergistota; class Synergistia; order Synergistales; family Synergistaceae; genus JAIRKI01. Next base: position 20,271 of record JAISZL010000069.1, read on the forward strand.
CCGCAGGATATGCCCGCCTTCGGGCGCCGAGGCGTCCAGGCCCATCACCCCCATAGCGGCGTGAACGAGTATCGAGCGGTCCAGGCCGACCGTCTTGACCGCGTCCTCCGGGCCGTAGGCGGCTTTGACGAAGATGCGCAGCAGTCGTCTGACGCCGTCCAGGCCTTCCGTTCGCGGCTCCGCGTCGAAAGATATGGTCTCTATGTACTCGGAACCCGGAACCTTGTCGTACGCGACCGAGCCGTCCTCCCGCTGGTAGACATGGCGCACCTCTTTGCGGTCGGAGCTCAGGACGACATAATGCCACTCCTCATCGAGCCCTGGCGCGAGGTCGTGTGTGTCGTCGGAGACGATCTCCACTTCGCCGGCGGAGGAGATCTCCTTGGACAGAAACTCCACGGAGGACAAAACCCCGCGCTGCGCCGCGGTGTAGCCCGTGTTCGAGGCCACCAGTCCCGCGCTCTGGCTAAGCAGCATCAGCAGCGCGGCCATAACGATACCGACGATCGACATCGCGACCACAACCTCCACCAGCGTAAAAGCGTTCTTTTCCCTTCCCCCGAGCCAGTGTCCGCGTAACGTCAAGTTCGCTCACCTCTCCTGATATAAATTTGAAATAAAATGCCTGCCGGTCGATGCACGCGTCTCGCCGGGGACGCATCCGCCGCCCATGCCGATACGCGCGGCACGCGCGCGGCACGGTTACGGTCCGTGCCGAAAATTTACGCATGTGTCTTTTTGACATATGGTTTGGAATACGCGAAAATGTCCCGCCGCCGCAACGGCGGCGGGAGCCGCGAAGATTACCTGGAGGGCTTGCTTGCTTGCTTGCTTGCTTGCTTGCTTGCTTGCTTGCTTGCTTGCTTGCTTGCTTGCTTGCTTGCTTGCTTTTAAAATTATGTTTGTCATATAAGACGGCACATCAGTAAAAACCATGATATTCGTCTCCAAAAATATATTTTGTAAGGCGTCCATAACGTTAGCATCTTTTCTTTTATATTGCAAGTTGTTTTTTGGGGGCTCGTTTTTTTGTTTTTTCCCGATCAAACTGCGGGCGCTGCCCGCACCCGCCAGGGAGCCAGCTCCCTGGACCCTTTGTTAAAAATGATAACGGGGTCAAGGGGACTGGTCCCCTTGCGGGGTTCGGGGCAGCGCCCCGAGGTCTTGATCTTGCTCTTGATCTTGCCTGTGGTTCGCGTCGCGCGCGCGGCGCGGCTCAGACCGTCAGCTTCGCAGTTCGCCTCCAAGCGTCTTTGACAGGCGTTTGACTATCTGTCCGGCGGCGGCTTCTATCTCGTCGCTCGTCAGAGTTTTTTTGTCGGAGCCCATCACGAGGCGCATGGTGACGGACTTCTTGCCGTCCGGCACCTGTTTGCCGCGATAGACGCCGACGAACGAGACGGACTTGACGAGATCTCCCCCCCCGGGATGCTTCTTCCCGCGTGCCGTGCGCTCTATCTCCTCCCACTCGGACGTCTCGTCGAATGTCATGGATATGTCGTATTCGACCCGCGGGTACTCCGGGAGGCGGGTGTAGCGGTTGGTGCGGCTCGCGTGCGGCTTGAGCGAGTCGATGTTCAGCTCGAAGAGCGTGACGGCGCTCGACTTGATCCCGCAGGCCAGGGCGGATTTTTTGGACAGGAGCGCGAGTTTGCCCACCGTCTCGTGATCCAGCCGCACGTCGAGGCACGCCGCGCCGTCGGCCCAGACGGGCTTCTCTCCCCTGGCGAACTCGAACGGCGCCATGTGGACGTAGCGCGGCATCCATTCGACGATCCCCTTTGCGCGCCTGAAGAGATCGCTCGCGGAGCTCTGTCTGCCCACCACCGCGCCCGCCACGCTCCTCGCTCCCCTCGGCAGGCTCTCCCTGGCGTCGTAGGGGGAGCTGTAATCCGCGTCGTAGAATACCTGGCCCGACTCGTATATCGCGAACTCGCCGAAGAACCTGGTGTTCTCGGCGACGGCCTTCAATATGTTCGGCAGCAGGGACGAGCGGATGAACCGCTCGTTCGGAGAGGGGGGGGTGGAAATTTCGAGCAGCCCCTCCGTCGTGTCCGACGTGACGCTCAGGAACTCGCCGCGAACCCAGGGGTATGTGAAGACCTCCTGCATCCCGCAGCGGAACGACAGGTACTCGCGTATCCCGCGGTCGGCGTCGGCATCCCTCTGGTTGACCGCCCCCTCGAAGGACGTGACGATCGCGGCCGGCTCGAAGTTCTCGTAACCGCGCAAGCGGGCCGCTTCCTCCATTATGTCGTCCGGTATGGAGACGTCGCCGGTCGAGCGCCAGGACGGCACGACAACGTTCATGTCGTCGCCGTCCATCCTGACGCCGAAGCCGAGGCGCTCCAGCATCCCCCGGACCTCCGCGTCGTCGATGCGCGTCCCCATGCGCCTCGCCATCCACGAGAGCGACACGCGTATCGAAGCGCGCTTCAGCTCGCGCGGGTAGTTATCGTCGAACCCGGTCACCCTCATGTCCGGGAACTCGTCGCGGAACATCTCCATCGCGAGTCCAAGGGCGAGGTCGGCTCTCTGCGGGTCGATCCCCTTCTCGTTCCTCATGGACGCCTCCGTGCGGAGCTCGTGGCGCTGTGCCGACCTTCTGAGGCCGATGGGCTCGAAGTTGGCGATCTCCAGTATCACCCTCTCTGTCGTGTCCAGCACGGAGTCCTTCGCGCCGCCCATCACGCCGGCCAGCCCCACTGGGCCCTCGTCGTCGGCTATCACGAGGTCGCTCTCGGTCAGGGAGAGCTCCCTGCCGTTCAGGAGCAGCAAGCGCTCGCCCGCGCGCGCGCGTCGCACCGCTATATGCCCTTCGATGTTGTCGGAGTCGAATGCGTGGGCAGGCTGGCCTACCGCCAGCATGACGTAGTTCGTTATGTCAACCAGCGAGTTGATCGGGCGCATCCCGACGCGCCATATACGGCTTTGCGCCTTGAACGGCGACGGCTTCGGCGATACGCCCTCTATTTTGACTCCTATGTACCTCGCGCACAGCTCGGGATCCTCGATCGCGACGTTCATCCCCGCCGCGCCATCCCGCGGCGCGAACGCCGGCAGGGGCTTCATCGGGAGGCCGTAAAGCGCCGCCAGCTCGCGGGCTATGCCGTAGTGACCCCACAGATCGGGACGGTTCGTGAGAGATTTGTTGTCTATCTCCAGTATCACGTCGTCAAGCCCGAGAGCGTCGGCCAGGTTCGTGCCGTTTGGCGCTCCGAACTCCGAGAGGTCCATGATGGTGGCCTCCTCCTCGAACGGAAACAGGTCGAAGAGACCGATCTCCGACGACGCGCAGATCATCCCATAGCTCTCGACGCCGCGCAGGCGCGCGTTCTTTATCTCGACGGGCTCGCCCTCTCCGTGCCATCGGACCACGGCGCCGGGCTTAGCCACCGCCACCCTCATGCGGGGCGTGAGGTTTATGCCGCCGCAGACTATCTCCTTTGTCTCGCCGCCGCCTATATCCGTCCGGCAGATCCTGAGCTTGTCGGCGTTGGGGTGGGGGAGCACATCGAGCACCTCTCCTATGACGATGTGGGAGAACCTCTTCCTCAGCTCCGATGCGCCCTCGACCTCCACGGTTGACATGGTGAGGTCGCGCGCGAGCCTGGATACCTCCAGGCCGCTGGGGAGTTCCACGTAATCCTTGATCCAGTCGAGCGAAATCCTCATGAGCGTCCTCCTATTTGAACTGGCTCAGGAAGCGCAGGTCGGCGCTGTGAAAGAGCCTTACGTCGTCGACCCCGTAGCGCATCATCACCAGTCGGTCGAGCCCGATGTTGACGTAGAAGCCGGTGTACCGCTCGGGGTCGAGCCCGGCCGCCCGCAGTACGTTGGGGTGCGGCGTACCGCCGGGCATTATCTCTATCCAGCCGACCTGCTTGCACACGCCGCACCCGGTGCCGCCGCACACCAGGCACTCCATGTCTATCTCGAACCCCGGCTCCACGAACGGGAAGAAGCCGACCCTCATCCGCACCGGGACGTCGCGCCCGAATACCTTGTCTAGCACGCTCTTCACCATCACCTTGCCGGCGGCGAACGGCATCTCCCTGTCCACTATGAGCGCCTCGTACTGGAAGAACGCCCTCTCGTGGCGCGCGTCCGTCGTCTCGTTGCGGTAGACGTGCCCTGGGTAGACGAAGCGGCAGGGAGGCTTGTGCGTCCGCATGTAGCGGACGCTCGCGCCCGTCAGGTGGGGGCGGAGGCATAGCCTGTCGCCGCCGCGCCCCGTGTCGTGCCCCGCGATCCAGTACGTGTCCATGCTCTCGCGCGCGGGGTGGTCTGGCGGGAAGTTGAGGTTGTCGAACGCGTAGAGCTCGCTCGTTATCTCCGGCTCCTGAAAGATCTCGAACCCCAGCGATTTGAACGCGTCGTTCAGGTCGTAGCACATCTGGGTTATGGGGTGCAGCGCCCCGCCCGGCGGGGGGGTGCCGGGCACCGTGAGGTCGAAGTCGGCGGATATGGCCGAATCCGACAGTTGGAGCTCCTCGTCCCGCGCCTCTATCAGTCTGGTGAAGAAGTCCTTGAGCTCGTTGGCCTGTCTTCCCGTCTCGGCGCGGAGCGCCGGGCCGAGACGCGGTATCTCCCTCATGATCTCGGAGAGCGCCCCGTTTTTCCCTATCAGCGACGCCTTCACGTTCCGCAGCTCGGCGACGGACGCCGCCTCAGCTATCCGTGCCCTCCCGGACTCGCGTAGCAGCGCTAGTTTTTCGTTCATACGCATTCCTCCGTCCAAAACAACGAAGTTCCTGTCACAGTCGATGACAGGAACCCCAATATTTTTCGATATTGGCAGCGAATCGGCCCCTGTTACGCGGCCAGCGCCTCGCGGGCCGCGTCCACCAGGCGGGCGAACGCCGGCGCGTCGTGCACCGCGAGGTCGGCCAGCATCTTGCGGTTGATGTTGATATTGGCCTTCTTGAGGCCGTTGATGAGAGCGCTGTACTGCATCCCGTTCGCGCGGGCCGCCGCGTTGATGCGCATGATCCACAGTCTCCTGAAGTCGCGCTTCTTGCGCTTGCGGTCGTGGAACATGCGCGTCAGGGACTTGAGATACGCCTCCCTGGCCCTGCGGTATACGTTTTTCTTGCGTCCCCAGTAACCCTTGGTTATGGAGAATAATTTTTTTAGCTTCCTTCTGCTGGCGCTTGATCCCTTTACACGCATATTACGTCACTCCTCGTTGTTGTCTCCCGAAGCTCGTTAAGAGAGCGCGGATTGCCGGGCCGGCCTGGCGAACGCCCCTCAGGCGTAGGGCATGAGCCTCTTCATGTGCGCTTCGAACGCGCCCGTGATGACGCCCTTCTTGCGCAGTTTGCGAATGCGCTTCTCGCTCTTGTTCACCAATATGTGCCTGCGGCCGCTCTTTTGATATGTGATCTTGCCGGAACCCGTCAGGCTGAAGCGTTTTTTCGTCCCGGAGTGAGATTTCATCTTGGGCATGTAGATTCCTCCTAGTTATCCGTTTCCTCGATGGTCCTCTTCGGTTTTGGCTGATCCGGCGTCTTTTGAGGCGGGAGAGCGGATGACGGGCTCACCATCATCCTCATGTAAGCTCCCTCCATGCGCGGTTCCGTCTCGACCTTGCCGTGCGACTCCACGTCGTTCCTGACCCTGTTCAAGACCTCGCGCCCCCTGTCCAGAAACGCCATCTCGCGGCCCCTGAAGAAGATCGATACCTTCACTCGATGACCGTCGGCCAGGAAGTTCTTGATCGCCTTCACCTTGAAGTCGTAGTCGTGCTGGTCGATCTTCGGGCGCATCTTGATCTCCTTCACCGACTGGTTCTTTTGTTTCTTGCGCGCGTCCTTGTCCCGTTTCTGCTGCTGGAACCGATACTTGCCGTAGTCCAGTATTCTGCATACCGGCGGGTTGGTGAGCGGTGCCACCTCGACAAGATCGAGCTCCCTCTCCTCCGAGAGCCTCAACGCCTCTGACGTAGACACTACGCCAAGTTTGTTCCCCTGATCGTCGATCAGCAGAACCTCTGCCGCCCGAATCTCGGAGTTCACGCGCGGTTCGTCGTCCTTGTTGATGTTGGTGTTGCTAATGATCAACCACCTCCTGCGTAAAGATAAAAGGGCCAAGTCGCGAAACGCGCCCGGCCCTTGTTTGAAGGAAATATTTATCCCCGCTCGTTTACCCGACAACCTGCGTCGGCGGGTGAGAGGCGCATCCTCTTCTTAAAAGTTGCCGCGCCCTGCGACAACTTTGGCAGTATACCACTTTTTCCCTCTGTTGCAAATAAATTTTCCCGAGTTTATGTCAATCGAATGACCGCCGAATGACAGGCATTATCGCTGACGAACGACACCCCGGCTCCCTGTTCTTGACATTTCAAACCATTTGAGTTAATTTTAGCGAGACGATCATAATAAAAACATATATGAATGATATGATTCATCGAGAGGAGGAGCGCCCGAGTATGGCTGTCGATTACGCCTCTTTGAAAAAGGGGGGTTTCATGCGTCAGAAGCAGAGGGACAATTTCTCCGTGAGGCTCAAGGTGGTGGGGGGCAGCATGACCGCCGAGCAGCTTCGGACGATAGCGGAGATCGCGCAAAAGTACGGTGACGGACACGTCCATCTGACGTCTCGCCAGGGCGTCGAGATACCCTTCATAAAACTGGAGGACATAGAGGCCGTCAAGGCCGAGCTCTCCGCCGGGGGCGTGTCCGTGGGTGTCTGCGGGCCGAGGGTGCGCACCGTCACCGCGTGCCAGGGAAGCGCGGTCTGCCCGAGCGGCTGCATAGACACATACGCGCTCGCGCTCGACATATCGGAGCGCTACTTCGGGCGCGAGCTGCCCCACAAGTTCAAGTTCGGCGTAACCGGGTGCATGAACAACTGCCTCAAGGCCGAGGAGAACGACGTGGGCATCAAGGGGGGCTGCCTGATAGAGTGGAAGCGGGACGACTGCGCGCTCTGCGGCGTCTGCGTGAAGGCGTGCCGCGAAAAGGCGCTCTCCGTGGAAGACGGCGAGATCAAACTTGACGAAGGCAGGTGCAACTACTGCGGCAGGTGCGTCAAATCGTGCCCCGCGGACGCGTGGCACGGCGAGCCAGCGTACATTCTCTCCTTCGGGGGGCTCTTCGGCAACAAGATAGCGACTGGGAAGGCGGTGATCCCCATCGTCCTCGACAGGGAGACCATGTTCCGGGCGGCGGATGCGGCGGTGGACTTTTTCTCTCGGCACGGCATCCCGGGCGAGCGCTTCCGCTCCTCGATAGAGCGAACCGGATGGGACGCGCTCAAAGCGGCGATAGAGGAGGAGGCGCGTGTCCATGCGTGACCTCGGCGCCGACGCGTCCGTGGACATCACGGACGTTGTCTGCCCCGTCACGTTCGTCAAGACGAAGATCGCGCTGGAGGAGCTGGACCCGGGACAGACGATCTCAATCAGGATGAACGACGGCGAACCGGTGCGAAACGTCCCGAGGAGCGTGAAGGAGGAGGGGCATCGCATACTCAAGCTCACGGACAACCGCGACGGGACGTACAGCCTCATCGTGCGGAAAAGCGCCGATCAGGCCTAATTGATATAAACCCGCAAAAAACGGAGGGACGCGATAGATGAACATAGTTGTATCCGGGACGGCGAAGAAGTACCCCGACGGGCTGTCGGTCTCGCGGCTCATCGACGCCGAGAGGGTGGAGACGCCGATGTACGTGTCGGTGTCGTTGAACGACGAATTCTTGAGGAGTGACGAGCTGGGCACGACGTTCCTGCGCGACGGGGACGTGGTGGAGTTCCTGTATTTCATGGGAGGCGGCTGCTGATGGCGTTCTCCAACGAACAGATGGAGCGATACTCCAGGCACATCATCCTCAAGGAGATAGGCGTCAAGGGGCAGAGGCGGCTCTTGGAGGGGAGCGCGCTCATCATCGGCGCCGGCGGTCTCGGCGCGCCCGCCGCGCTCTACCTCGCCGCCGCGGGGGTGGGGAGGATCGGGGTGGCCGACGCTGACGACGTCGAGCTCTCCAACCTCCAGCGCCAGGTGATACACGGCACGCCCGACGTAGGCAAGCCCAAGGTCAGGTCGGCGATGGAGAGGATGAAGGCCATAAATCCAGACGTGACGGTCGAAACGTATCACACATTCGTCAACGCGGGCAACATAATGGAGCTCATCTCCAAGTACGACTTCGTAATCGACGGGACCGACAACTTTTCCGCGAAATTCCTGATAAACGACGCGTGCGTCATAGCGCGCAAGCCATTCTCGCACGCGGGGATACTGCGCTTCAACGGTCAGACGATGACATACGTGCCAGGCGCGGGCCCGTGCTACCGCTGCTTATTCCCGTCGCCCCCACCGCCGGACGCCATACCCACGTGCGGCCAGGCGGGCATCGTCGGGGCGATGGGCGGCGTGATCGGCAGCCTCCAGGCGATGGAGGCTATAAAGTACATTACGAACGCCGGCTCGCTACTCACGGGCTCGCTCCTCACCTACGACGCGCTCAAGATGGAGTTCCGCGGGGTGAGGCTGTCCGCGAGGCGGGACTGCGGCGTGTGCGGCGAACACCCCTCGATCACGGCGCCGGCCGATTGCGCGGCCCCTGTCTGCGAGGGCATTACGGCATGAGCGGCGAGGCCTCTCCGAAATACGCGATCCGTCTTAAAAAGTCCGATTACGCGGATATCCTGGCGCACGCGACGAACTCGCTTCCGAACGAGTCCTGCGGCCTGATAGCGGGGAGGACGGAGGGCGGCGTGAAAATAGTCGAGCGCGTCTACGCGCTCTCCAACGCGGACGAGAGCGGTGAGCACTTCACGATCGACCCGCGCGAGCAGTTGGCCGCGGTGAAGGACATGAGGGCGCGCGGCGTGTCTCCGTTAGGCAACTTTCACTCGCACCCGGACACCCCCGCCCGGCCGTCCGAGGAGGACATCCGCCTCGCGCGCGATCCCTCCGCGAGCTACATGATCCTCTCGCTCGCGGAGGGCGCCCCGACGCTCAAGTCGTTCCACATCGAGGGCGGCGCGGCCTCGCCGGAGGAGATAGTCATCGTTTGAGTTTTTCAAGGGAGGGGGGGCGCCGATTAAATGTCCAAAGCGACATTTAATCGGGCGCGTCACTAACGCCCTCCGCCCCGCGCGAGGCGGGGGGCGCGCCGCGGAAGGAGAGATACGCGAACAAGCCGCCCAGGAGCAAGATAAAAAACGCCAGGGCGAGCGCGCTTATCCTTATCCCCAAAAGAGCGGTCGGTGTCTGCTCGGCGTCGGGGACATACGATGTGAGGTACATTATGAAGGACACGCTGGACCCGGCAACGGCGTAGCCTATCTTCGCCGACACGTGCAACAGCGCGTTCACCACCCCGCCGAAGCAGCCCCTCTCGCTCTCCGACAGCCTGTCCGACAGCTCGGCGGCGCACACGAACACGAGATTGGACGAGAAGGCGCTCGATACGCCGTATATCGCGTTGCCTATGAATATGGGGACGACGCTCCCGCCGGAAAACCACATCACGGACACGCCCAGCGCCGCGCAGACGGGCCCGCCCGCCATCAGGCTGGAGATGCGGAAGCGCCGAGAGGCCCACAATATCAGCGGCTGCGCCATGAGCGAGCTCAGGACGCCCGCCAGAAAAAACGCGGGCAACAGATCCATCCTGCCCAAGTAATATTTAAAGTAATAGACGGTGGACTGCAATTTAATGGACGCTGACATCTGATCGCATATCAGCATCAAGTACAGAAAGACGAGCTGCCTGTTCCTGAATACGGCCGACATCGTCTCGCGGAACGAGAGGATGTTCTCGCTCGGGAAGTGCTTTTCGGTCACGTTCCTGGCGCCGAGCGCGGACGTGACCAGGACGACGGCCGCGAAGACGGACATCGTCACGAAAAACCCCACCTCCTCCGACCCCCGCCCGAAGAAATCCACCAGTTTGAACGTGAGGTACGATGACACCATGGCCGACAGGATGCTCGACGCTATCTTGACGGTATTGAGCATACCGCGCTCGTCGACGTCGCATATAACGGAGAGCAGCGGCAGATTCGCCACCTCCATCATGCTGAAGCAAAAGCTCCAGATCATGTAGATGAAAAGGCACCAGACAGCCGCCGCCAGACCCGTGAGGGGCGGAGGCAGGAAGAGCGCCACGAAGAAGACGCACGACGGCAGAGCCCAATAATAAATATATCCCTTGTACTTGCCCGACTTGCCCGACCGGCTGTCCATGTAGTATCCGATCAAGGGGTCTATCGAACCGTCGAAAAAACGCGCGACCAGCAAAATCACGGTCACCGTCTCGGTCGAAAACCTCAAGACATCCGTGTAGTAATAGATCAGAAACGAGGCTATAGGCATATAAACAAGAGCGATCGCAAAATTGATGGACGCGTAGCCCCAAACAGCCCTATCCAATTTAATTGACAGCTTCTTCTGATATGTCATGGTCCCTCCTCGTTCAATGCTTTTCATATGCCGCCGGGAGGACGATCGTTATGTGCGCGATACCGATTCGCGATCAACAGTCTGTTTCTGATGCGGCTAAAGCGGAGGACCAACCCTGTTTTAACGCTTCACCCTTTAGGCATTTGATTTCAAGTTGATATAAATATAGCACGTCGCGACAAAACATACAAATAATCGCCGGCCCGACTGGCTCAAAAATCAGCCGGCCGGCACGCACTGTTCGCGCCTCGTCCCCCTCAAATTGATGTATACTTACTCAACGTGCGTTTGACGATGATAGGGGTGTGGGCGGGTGTTTTATTTCACGTTTTCCGCTTTTCTGGTCATTGCGGCGTTCTGCCTGCTGGGGGTCCTGTCCTCGCGCAGGGTGAGGGACGCGTCGGATTACGCCGTCGCGGGCAGAAGGTCGGGGGCCGGCTCGGTCGTCGGCGTCATAATGGGGGCGCTGGCCGGCGGCGGGTCGACCGTCGGGACGGTTCAGATGGCCTATCAGATGGGGCTTTCGGCATGGTGGTTCACACTCGGGAGCGGCATCGGCTGCGTGCTCCTGGCCCTTCGCTTCGCCGGCCCCATGAGGAAAAGCGGGCTCTCCACTCTGCCGGAGCTCATCGAGCGCAGCTATGGGTGGCCCACCGCGGCGCTTACTCTCGCCGGCTCCGTCTCAGGAACCCTGTTCGCCGTCGCGGCTCAGTTCATAGCCGGGATAGCGCTGATCCGCTCCGCGTTCCCTCTGACGCCCGGGGCGGCCATAGGCGCGCTCTCCGCGCTCGTCCTGTTCTTCATCTTCCTGGGGGGGCTGAAGAGCTTCAGCGTCGTCGGCAACGCCAAGATAGCAGCCCTGTACCTGATGGCGTCGCTCGGCGCGGCGCGCGCCGCGTCGCTCGGCCACGGGCCCGCCAAGCTGCTCGCTAGCTTCCCCGCGGCCCCGTGGTGGGACCTCTTCGCGCAGGGGCAGAGGGACGCGAGCGCCGGGCTGTCTGTCGCGCTCGGAGTACTGTGCACACAAATATACATTCAGGGGGTGTTCTCCGCGTCGGACGAGCGGGCGGCGAAAACGGGGTGCCTCCTCTCCGCCGCGTTGATACCCCCGCTTGGCCTCTCGTGCATCTTTATAGGGATGGCCCTGCGCGACATGGGCGTAGAGGTCGAGCCGGCCCTGGCCCTGCCGTATTTCCTGAAGGCGTACTTCCACCCGGCATTGGGCGGCGCGCTCTGGGCCGGTCTGGTCATAACGGCGATCGGGGGGGCGTCCGGGCTGTGCTTCGGCGTGGCGACGAATCTGTCGAGGGATATCTGCTCCAGGATACCGCGCATCCGCGAAAACGAGCGCGCGATGCTGCGAACCAGCAGGTGCGCGGTGCTGCTGACCGTGGCCGTTTCCGCGTGGCTCACGAGCGCCCTGTTAGGGCGCCTCATTCTGCGGATCAACTATCTGTCGATGGGGCTGCGAGTCGCGGGGATGATCGTCCCGCTCTCGATGGCGATCTTCAAACCCGGCGCACTGTCCCGCGGACGCGCGTTCGCGTCGTCCGCGGCGGGGTTCGGAGGAATGCTGGCGGCGCTGATGTTATTCCCCGGCATTGAACCGCTCTTCGTGGGTCTCCTGGCCTCCGTAATGTGCGTAATCCTTCTCTAAAAAAAACGCGCTCCAGCAGGACAAATCCGCTGGAGCGCGAACAGTTCAATCCGTTCTATGTGACATAAAACATCCGCGAACGAGCAGGGGTATTGCCATCAGCAGGACAAGCATCGGCCTCCCGGTGTCGCACCCGCTCCCTCCATCCGCGCCGGAGTCGCCAACAAGCGCTCCACTCGTAAATGTCCCGTATCCCTTTACACTGCGGTCCTCGTTGCTGTACTGGATCGCGTACGTTGCGCCGTCACTGAGGGAGGAGACTTCCTCCGGTGTGAACGTCAGAGAGTACAGGCCAGGCTTGCCGGCGGCAGCCGCCTCTTTGCGGATGATGGCGGCGATGAACGATGCCCTGTGATTCTTTTCCACGAAATAAACGTGAAGAGGCATCCCGTCCCGTACATTCGCGTCGGCCACCGTGACGATGACCCCTCCGCCGTCAGTTTTCACCGCACTGGTGATCGTGGCCCCGTCGTCGTCCAGAGCGTCCATATTCGTGTCATACGGAGCCTTAGGTGTGTTCAGCGGCGTCACAAAGACATCGAAGTCGTAGTATCCGTCCCCTCTGTCAACGATGGATGAAGCGCCAAGCGTTATGTAGTGCCGGTTCATCCCGCTGTCGAACGCGGGGGTCTTGACCGCGAACAGGCCCCTTTCCTTCACCCTCCACGTCCTGTACACTCCATCGGAAGGAAGATACGCCCTAAGAGACGCCGCTCTGCGGAGGTCTCCGTAAACCGTCATAGTCTGCGCGTAGCCGTTGGCTATCCCCAGTGTGCCTCTGAGGGTAGCCAAGGCCGTGACGCTGTACGGTTTTACGTTGTACAGAAACACGTTGGTGAAGTCGAGAACAGGAATCTCCAAGGGCTCAGCCGCGCTTATCCCATCTGATCGCTCGCAGCGGTAGAACGGCACCTCTTTGCCTATGACGGCAGCCGGGTTTTTGATGTCCTTGCCAGCCCATGAACGCGTTGACATCGGCTCGAACAGCACCGCGGCGTAGTTCGCCATCTGCTGATCCATGCGGAATATGTAGCTGCCGGCCGGGAAACGTTTAGTTGTGTCTCCTGAAGTAACGCTTGTTATCTTCGACGCCGCGCCGAAACTCGAGCCGGCATCGGCTTTAACAACCGTATAAGCCCTGACGTTTATGTCCGCATCCTCAGTAAGGCGCTCAAACTTGAGGTTCAGGTGGCTCATGCGGAACGCAATCGTGTCGGCCATGATATCGGAGCCATCGACTATGTACGCGTACGGGCGAGAGACTTCAAACACAGGAAGGGTGCCGAAGCGTGAGTTTTTGCGCAAGCCCGGAACTTCCTCGGACGCCCCGTCCTGGTGATATATACCGTACGTCTCGACGTTTGTATAGTTCATCGGAGCGTATGTCTGAGTGATGGCCATCTTGCGGGACGGATCCCCAACGTCGTTCATGACCGCGGCTCTGGCCGAGGCCACCTCGCTCTTCACGGCATCCAGATTGTCGATTACAGCCCTGATGTAGTAAAGCGAGGTGAGGTACTGCCCCATAACCCTCCTCGGGAGCTCCCAGCGCCCCCCGGCGCTCCTGCTCTCGGCGAGGAAGCTGATTCCGGGTACGAGGCCCATGGTGTTCCTGGCGGTTCCCGGGTCGAATCCACCCTCCGTGCTCGTGTTGTATGCTTCATACGCTGGAACGTTCCCGTTGGCATCGGCCCATTTCCGCATCTTATCCCTCTCACCAGCCGAAAGAATGTCGAGCGATACCAAGCCAGCGGTGCTGACGTCGCCGCTTATCTTGAGGCCATATCCTCCCTCAACGTACGGCGCCCAGTAGAATGGGCCGGTCGGGTTGGAGCCGAGGGCGAGGCTGGACACGATTTGCCGCTGGATGGACTCGGAGAGATTCCTGATGCCAGCCGGTATCAGCAGGTGATTGCCCCACTGCGTAGTCATCTGCTCCTTATAATAGACGACCGTCCCAGGCGCTTTATCCCTCAGGACTATCGCGCCATCCTGGTTTGAGTCGGTGGCATAAAGGAAACTGCCCCCATGCGGAATTTTTTTGGGCAAGTTGTAGTAGTTGTTGGAGCCGTACTCATGGGCATCGAGGCATACCTCGGGCATGTACTCCGAGAATATTCTGGCGTTTGCGCGAGAGACGGGCGTTCCCAGCCATAGGTTGTCCCTGTTCTGGTCGAGGCCGGACATCAATCTTCCGCTATATTCGCTCTGCCCGCCTCCAGGCCCGGCTGAGGTCCAGTAATCGGGGTCGCCGGCCGCCCATGTGTCGCCGGAAACCAAGCTCGTGCCCCTCTGATGAATTTTTGTGCCGTCCCCATTCATTCTCGGCAGTATGACTATGGATATCTTGTCGAGGACGCCGCTCAAGTCCTCATGCCCTCTGGCGAGGCGCTGAGCCAGAAGTATAGCCCCGCCGCCGGCCGCGGCCTCGTTGCCGTGAACCTGAGCCCGAAGATAGAAGATGGGTTTGCCGAGCGCTCGCAAATTTTCGCCGCTCGGATCGGAAAGCCTGGGATGGCTGAATACCAGAAGGGGCATCCTTATGCCCTTCGGATAGTCGCCCATATAGCGTATCGCCATGCTGTCATTCGAGGGCTCCCCAGCCAGCTTCTCCAGGTATTCGTTCATCTGGGTATTTGTCAGAAACTTGACCGTCCCAATCGGGTTGTCGTAGTTCGCGTTCATGCCGCCGGCAAAATCCGGATGATCGCCGAACAGCGACAGGTCAGGGTCCGCAAAACGCGCCCTCACCTCAGGCGAATAGTGCGCTAGAGGATTGTCGACCTTGTTGCCGTTTTCGTCCCTCCACGAGAACCACATATTCGCGCTTTTGCTCTGGTCCAAGGTCCAATCGCCCGGAACCTCCCCCTCATTCCTCGGTTTCCCGGCTGAATTGCCCACCGCGTACGCCGCCGCGCAAAGAAATACAGCTATTGCCACAACGACAAACACCGCCCGCGACTTTCTAAAACCCCTTGCCGAATTCACCGCGTTACCCCCTTGTTTGAGCGACCGCCATGATCGCTCGGATTTAAGCACCCCTGATAAAATTTGCGCCGATACTTGCGGTTATAACGATGTAAACCTCAAATCGGAATGATTTGTCGGCGTACCACCCCCATTGCCCCTCTGCCTCCCTTGATTGGCGTTTCATTTAATTCGGCCCGGCCTCCTCGTCCAGGTCCCTCAAAAATCCGGAGACGCGCCTTAGTCCCTCCTCCAGCACGTCCGGCGAGTACGCGTAGCCGATGCGCAGATACCTGTCGAACTCGGGCCCGAAACAGGCGCCGGGCAGCAGGAACGTGCCGTCCTTCCTGTAGAGCCCGCGGCAGAAGTCCTCAGAGCCTATTTCGTAGTCGTAGCGCAGGAAGGCGGTCGTGCCGGCCTCCGGTTTCACGTAATCGATCCGGCGCTCCGAGTTCACCCACTCGTCGAGCATCGCGGCGCACCCGCGGACGATGGACAGGTTGCGCTCGAATATCCTCCCCCTGTTCTTTATCGCGACGCACCCCAGGAGGTCGTCCAGCCTGCCGCAGCTTATAGTCGTGTAGTCGCGGCGGCACGCGGCCTCGTTTATGAAGCCCTCCGGCGCCACGACCCAGCCGAGCCTCAGCCCGGCGAGCGAGAAGCACTTCGACAGGCCGCACGTGACCACCGCGCGCTCACAGAGGTCGAAGGCGGACGGTATTTCCGCGGACTGGTCGTGAACCATGAAGCGATACGCCTCGTCGCAGTAGAGCCACGCGTTCACTGACTCCGCCGCGCGGGCTATCTCCCTCAGCTCGGACTGGCTCATGACGGTCCCCGTCGGATTGTTGGAGTTGTTCACGCAGATCGCCTTCGTCCGATCCGAGATCATGCCCTTCAGCTCGTCCACGTCGGGCTTGAAACCGTTTTCGTATCTGAGGCGCAAGAGCTTGACGGATGCGCCGAAGGACTCCGGGATGCTGTAGAGCTGCTGATACGTCGGATACGCGCATACGACCTCGTCTCCCGGCTCGATCATCGTATAGAGCGAGATGAAGTTCGCCGCCGAGCCTCCGTTCATCACCATGACGTTGCCACGGCCCGCGCGTCCGTACATGGAGGCGATGGACTCCAGCAACTCGTCGCTCCCAAGGATATCGCCATACGAGAGGCGCAGCTTCATCATTCGCTCCACAATCTCCTCGCGCGCGCCGGATGTGCCGGACGCGTCAGAAATGTCGAGTAACTCCTCCATCGTCATGGAGTCCACGCATGTCTCGGCGAGGTTGGTCACCGCGCCTGTCTCCCACTCGTTCATCCACTGCTCTACCCCGAACGGCGCGATCTTCATATCATCCTCAAACTCCCTTCCTAAATTTAACGAAGAGCCCATCGAAACCGCGAACACATCCCCTCCGGATGCGCATACGTCAAGGCTTTCTAACGGAGATACTTAAGATATTGACGGCGAATCAGGTGTTCTTTCAATATGTTTTAAAGTATATTATCACTATTTGACGTGATATGGAAGGTGTAGCTCGAAAAAAAGACGGCAAGTTCGAAGGAATTTTTTCGGTCGGTCTCCAGCGCCGCCGTCACGCCGCCAGCCTGTCGTTTGAAGGGGGTTCCCAGCGACATGCCCGCCTCCGCGCGCGCCTTCCCGCCCTTGGCGTATGCTCGTTCATTCTCCCGCCCGTTTATATTTTTTCGAGGAAACGCTGATTTATTATAATATCGGTTTGGCCATTCAATCAGCGTTTCCTCAAATATATGGACCGGCCGGATCGAGTCAGAACGACGAGAACATCATCTCATCGTCGAATCTCGAGTTGTCCTGTATCTGCAAATTCTTTCTGAGCTGTATCTTCGGCATGGGAACCACCACTATGCCCGAATTCTTGTCCACGTGAAATTTCTCCGAGTCGGTGTCGGAATTGTATCCTATGACGGTATTGGACGGTATGACATTGTGAGCGTCCACTATCGCCCTGCGGAGCTTGCAGTTCTCCCCTATCACCACCCCCTGTCCTATTATGCACTCCTCCAGCACGGAGCCGGGGTTAATTACACAGTGGCGGGACAGGACGCAACGGTGTACCACCGCTCCAAGCACCTGGCTCGCCTCGGCTCTGAGACAGCCCTCGACTGAGCTGCTCATACCCTTGGCCGGATACGTGAAGCCGGGCGGGTCGGAGAACGACACGGTGCGGACCGGCCACTGCGAGTTGAAGAGCGTCAGCGACGACGGGTGCTGAAGGAGATCCATGTGGGCGTCCCAGTACGCCTTCAAGGTACCCACGTCCTTCCAGTAGGGGCTGTCGTTCCCCGGTATGACGTTATTGGAGAAGTCATACGCCATCATCTTGCACTTGCCGCAGATACCGGGCAGTATGTCGCGGCCGAAGTCGTGCGTGCTGGAATCGTCCTGGCTGTCGGTAAGGATCGCCTCCTCCAGGATTTCGCGGGAGAAGATGTAGTTTCCCATCGACACGTAGCTGTAACCCCGGCTCGATTTCACCTCCGGCGGGTTCGCCGGCTTCTCGACGAACCCATCCACCACGCTGTTATCGGAGGCTGATATGCAGCCGAACTGAGAGGCCTCGTTCACGGGTACCCTCTTCGCGGCCACCGTTATGTCGGCCTTGTTCTCGACGTGGAACTGCAGCATCTGGTCTATGTCCATCTTGTAGATGTGATCGGCGGCGAATATGCAGACGTAGTCGGCGTTGAACATGGTGACGAGGTGGAGGTTCTGGTATATCGCGTCGGCGGTGCCCTCGTACCATCGCTCGTCGTTCCACATCTGGGCAGGCGCTACGGTGACGAAGTAATTCCTGCCGCGAAGAGCGGGGCCGAACTGCCAGCCCTGCGTTATATGCTCCTGGAGTGACTGGCTTTTGAACTGCGTAAGACAATAGATCGAGTATATCCCACTGTTTACCAGGTTGGAGAGCGCAAAGTCAACTATGCGGTATTTCGCGGCAAAAGGAACGGCGGGCTTGGACCGATACTTGGTGAGCGGCATCAGCCTTTCGCCCTTGCCTCCAGCTAAAACCATAGCCAAAACTCTGCCATATCTTCCCTGCTTCATGGTGTCTTATCCCTCTCCCCTCCGCATGTTTTTGCATCGAGTCAACGTGCCGTTATGTCAGCGAATCCCCATTTCTCAAGCTGTGGTAAAGATCGATGTAAGACGCTGTGGACGAGTCCCAGGAAAAATCGGCCGACATCGCGTTCCTCACCAGGTTCTCCCAGCGGTCGCGATCGTGATACGCTTCGATCGCCCTGTACATCGCCTTCAGAAGCTCGTCGGTCGAATAATCGCTGAACACGAAGCCGGTCCCGTCGGCCGAGTCGTCGAAGTCGATCACGGTGTCGGCCAGCCCTCCGGTGCCTCGCACCACCGGGATCGAGCCGTAAGACATCGCGATCATCTGTGAGAGCCCGCACGGCTCGAACAGTGACGGCATCGCCGTAATGTCGGAGCCGGCATAGGCGAGGTGAGCCAGCTCCTCGTCGAAACCGGTGTGACACCAGAAGTAGTCAGGATATGTCCTCTTGAATTGCTGGGCCCAGTCCTCGTACTGCGGCTGCCCCGAGCCTATGATCACCGCGCGGCATGTGTCAACCATCAGCCAGTCGAGCGAGGTGAAGAGAATGTCTATGCCCTTCTGCTGCACCAGCCTTCCCACGAACGCTATGATGGGTTTGCCGTCGTCGGCCCAATCGCAGACGCCGAGCAATTTCCTCCTGCTCTCCAGCTTGCCCGGCAGGTTACCGACATCGTACGGCGCGGGAAGATAAGCGTCGTTCCTCGGGCTCCACACGTCGTAGTCGATGCCGTTCAATATGCCGGAGAGCTTCCCCTTCAGGGACGAGAACACCCCATGCAACCCAAACCCCCCATCCGCGGTCTGGATATCCCACGAATAGTGGGGGCTGACCGTCGTTATCGCGTCAGACGAGATAATACCTCCCTTCAGCAAATTGGCCTGGCCGTAGAACTCCATCCCGTCGATGGCAAAGGCGTCCTTGGCCAGCCCCCACGACACGAGCGCGGAGGGATCCACGATGCCTTGGTGGGCCAGGTTGTGTATGGTCAGCACGACGTCATACTCCGCCCTCATCGCGCGATAATGCCTGTGCCAGCGGAGCGCTATGGGCAAAATCGCGCTGGTCCAATCGTGAGCGTGGAGTATGTCGGCCTTCCACCCCGCGCGGCTCGGGATCTCAATCGCCGCGAGGGACAAAAAGGCGAACGGCATAACCGACGCGTTGGACAGCGCCTCCGGGTAAATATCGGGGTTGGCGAAAAGTTCCGGCTGGTCCAGCAGGTAAACCTGCACCCCCTCCACCTCCGCCTGATATACTGAGGCGGAGTATACCCTCCAGTCAAGAGCTATGTTTATTTTCTCTTTGAGAACGGAACATTTATATCTGTTTTTTTTGACGATGTCCATCACTCCGGGGAACGCCGGCAGCAATACCCTGGCGTCAACCCCGTTTTTGCAAAGCGACTTGGGCAGAGATCCCAGCACGTCGCCAAGCCCGCCCCTCTTTGCCAGAGGGGCCATCTCCGCCGTCACATGAAGAGCTTTGAGGCCGCCATTCGATCTTTTCATCCGCCTAGCTACCCTTAGTGGCCTCGGAACACCGTGCCGTAAGCCTTCTCGCAGTACTCCTTCACGACCCTGTGCGTGTTGAAGTAGCTGGCGTTGAGCGCTATCGTGTGCTTCATCATCCATATCCACTTGCGCCTGTCGTTGTAATACGTCGGGATCACCTTGTCCTCTAGTTTGTTGTAGAGGTCGAGGGCATCCTGCATCTCGTCGTACTCAATCAGGTCCACCTCGCTCGGCTCCGGCCCGATGGACCAGCCGGTGACGTCCTCGATCCAGCCCTCTATCCACCATCCGTCCAGAACGGAGAAGTTCATGACCCCGTTGTGCACGCACTTCATCCCGCTGGTCCCTGAGGCCTCCCTCGGGCGTATCGGGGTGTTGAGCCAGATGTCGACGCCGGCGGTGAGTATCTGGGCCAGCTCCATGTTGTAGTTCTCCATGAACACGATGGGGAGGGCCGAGCCTATCTCCTTCGAAAGATCTATTATGCGCTTTATGATATCCTTGGCCGGCTCGTCGTGGGGGTGCGCCTTGCCGGCGAAGATGAACTGCACTCGCCCAGAGCCCACGTCAAGAAGCCTCTTCACGTCCGAGAAGAGCAGGTCCGCGCGCTTGTAGGTGGCGGTTCTGCGGGCGAACCCTATCGTCAGCACATCGGGGTCCAACTCGACGCCCGTCTCCTCGAGCACCCTCGCGAAGAGCCTCATCTTGGCCGCCTGGTGCGCCTTCCAGATGTCGGCCTCGGGCAGTTGGAGCGCCTGTACCAGGCGGCTCGGGTCGTTCCTCCACGCCGGTATGTATTTGTCGTACAGGCGGGCGAAGCCCGGGCACGTCCACGTGGTCGAGTGGACGCCGTTCGTCACGAAATCCACGTTCTCGCAGCCGAACATCTTCCTGCTGACCTCGGCGTGTTTTTTCGAGACCGCGTTGACGTAGTGGCTGAACTTCAGCCCGAGATCGGTCATGGACACGCCTCCCCCTCCGAGCATCCTGCGAAGGCGGGTCGCGTTCTGGTCGTCGACCACGGAGGATATCAGGTCGAACGGGAAATAGTCGTGTCCCGCCGCCACAGGTGTGTGAGTCGTGAAGATGACCTCGTCGCGAACCTTATCGAAGTCCTCGTAGCCGAGCTCGCGCGTCAGCTCCAGGGAGATGAAACCGGCATGGCCCTCGTTCAGGTGAAACGTCTTGACGTTGTTGTACCCGAGGTCGCGCAGAAGGCGCAGGCCGGCGACGCCGAGTATCATCTCCTGGCAGAGGCGATAGCGGCTGTCCCCGCCGTATAGCTCCCACGTCAGGCTCCTGTCGCTCGGCGAGTTGTCCTTGATGTCGGTGTCGAGGAAGTAAATCGGGAGCGGGTAGCCGGAGTGGCCGTTGTATATATATCCCCAAGCCTTCACCAATATAGTGCGCCCCTCGAGCACGATCGACACTTGGTTGTCGAGCCGAACCAGGAGCTTGTCCGGTTCCCACTCGACGGGCTTCTCTATCTGCCGCCCCTCGGGGGTCAGCTCCTGGCGGAAATACCCCTTGCGGTAAAGGAGGGTGACTCCGACGGCGGGAATCCCGAGGTCCGCCGCGCTCTTCAGGATATCGCCGGCCAGGATGCCAAGCCCTCCCGAGTAGGTTGGAAGGTCATGGGAGATGCCGATCTCCATGGAAAAATAAGCCACGCTCCTGAAAATCGGGTTGCGCTCAAAGGTGGTCATCATCGAAGTTGTGATATTCTCGCCATACGTCAGCATTGACATCTTCTGCTACCTCCGCTTCCACTAATTAAATGGTACGCTGTCTCACTTCGTCCTCTTGCCGTATTCAGGCAGGGCGAACCCCATCATACCCGCGAGTTCGAGCAGCGGGCCGCACGGCTCCGACGCGTTCCCGGTCAGCACGGCCCACACCACGTTCTGAAGTCTCCACTTATCTATGCCCGCGTTTATTTCCGTCGCCCTCTTCCACAATGACAACAACCTCGCGTAGATATTTTCGTTATTTTTGCTATTGGCATCTATTAGGTTATCATAAAAAGCGCCCTCCATTCTAGGTGCAAGTACGGAGACTGATGGATAAATGCCTATGCTGCGCGCCTCCTCAAGCAGGGCGTCCAGTTTCGAGCCCTCCTTCAGGAGGTCCAGGATGTGCTCGGTGTCGCGGCACAGGTCGTCGAGCATGTGGGTGTACACGAAATCGCCGGCCGCGGTCAGGAACGGCGACGACCCGACGCCCATGAGGTGGAGCTGGAGCAGCAGGCGCTGATTGTCATCGAGTAGCCCGGTGGCGTACTCCATGTGCCCTCTCTCGACGTCCTTGGCCCGCCCTCGGACGACGGCGTCCTTGTCGTCCGCCGTCAGGTCCTTGAGGTGCCACGGGCCGAATTCGAACATCTCCTCGATGTACTTCGACGTCGAGAGTATGTCCCCCACGTAGAAGCGCTTCCATATCTCTCCCGGCTCCGGCGCGCGGCTCTCGGTCAGCCGGCATACGTCGTCGAGCCCGCCAGTGGATATCACGACGGAGCCTCCGTTCCACTCCTCTAGGGTCCTGGCGTCGGCGACGCTCATCTTGGCAGCGCGCATGTTTATGTCTCCCGACGAGTAACCGCGCTTTTCGGACTTCACGAAGAACGAGTGATACCGGCTCTTCACGTCCAGCAGCGCCGATGACGCCGCTATGTCGCGGATCGTCCTCCTGTTCGGCATCACGGAGCGCGTCACGACGTCATATGCCGTGGGCATCTCATCGGAGTTGCCGCGAACTTCCCTGAGGTCGGAGAGGAACTCGCTGAACGGGTCGGCGCCGGCGACGCCGCCGGCGAGCTCCGCGGCCCTCACCGCGTAGGCCAGTATCTGTCTCGTCTCTATCCCGGCCACGTCGTTGAAGAACCATCCGCACGAGGTGTACATGAACATGCGCATCCTCTGGGCCTCGATCATCGACAGGATTTTCCCCGCGCCGCCCGGCGGGAGCTCGCCGCATCGATCCTTGAGGAACCTCTCCTTGCTCTCGCGCGCTGTGTCCATCGAGTCGTCCGGCCCGAACTTCATGAGGTAGAGGTCTATGGCTTCGTCCCGCAGCCTCCACGGATAGTCGCAGAACTCCCCGACGACGCGCTCATACATGTCGTCGACCCTGTCGCGGACCTTGTCCAGCGCGCTCCTGAGCGGCGCCCTCCACGACTGGTTCCACCCCGGCTCGCCGCCGGTGTGGCAGCCGCAGTCCCCGCGCCATCTCTCCACCCCGTGGGCGCACGACCACGACGTGTTCTCCTCTATGCGGCACTCCCACGTAGCGGGGTACAGCCTCAGGAACGACGCGACGTTGGTCAGCATCACGTCGGACGAGTCGCACAGACGTTGGGCGGCTCTCGCAAGGGCCATCTCCCCGTAACGATGGTGGTGTCCATACGTCTCGCCGTCCGTCGCTATCGTGAGGAGCCGAGGCTCGTCGTCGCGAGGCAGCTTCGAGAGCAGCGACTCGGCGAAAAAGTCGCCGTTGTCCAGCAGACCGCCGAAGGCTATGTCATGGGCTATGCTGCCGTAATAAAACACCAGGGTTATCTCCGAGCCGGAGGGCAGCACCGCCCTGTAGGGGCGAGTCACGTCGAGCCCGCTCCCCCCCGGCGTCCTGACCCACTGGCCGCCCGGGGAGCGCACCGCGGCGCATTGATGGGGGGCGAGTATGGAGAACTTTATACCCTGGGACGCCAGGGCCTCCAGGGATCGGGTGTCCGCCGCCGTCTCCGGCAGCCACATCCCAAGCGGCTTCCTTCCGTATCGATAGGAGAAGTCCCTCGCGCCCCATATCGTCTGCGTCCTGATGTCCCTCTCCGAGGAGAGGGGAAGGATCATGTGGTTGTATGCCTGAGCTATGGCTCCGCCCTCGCCCAATGCCGCGCGGGCGGAACGGTCGGCGTCCACGATGCCCTCGGCGAGTGCGGGCGCGTGCCTGTCTATCCAACTGTGCAGGGTCGGACCGACGTTGAAGCTCGTGTGCCTGTAGTTGCTCGTTATATGCGCTATCCGGCCGTTGGAGTCCTGAAGCCTGGCGGCCATGTATGGTTTGTAACACTGCTCGTACACGCACTCGTTCCAGTCGTGATAGGGGGATGCCGTCGGATCCTTCAAGATCGAGTCGAGCCACGGGTCCTCCCTCGGCGGCTGATAAAAATGTGAATGCACGCAAATCCCCTGTCTGAGATGCAATTCGTCACCTCCATCGCATTTATTCAACATTAGCGCGATTATACTCCAACTAACCGCAAAGCCATATCATTCGGCCTTGCGCATCTTCAGCCGTTTATAGATAATGACGGCGCGGCGGTACCTGATACCAATTTGAAATCGGTATGAGCTGGAGGGAAAAACATGTTGGAGGACCTGTCGCAGCACGTGCTGGACATAGCGGAGAACGGCGTATCCGCCGGCGCTTCCGACGTCGCGATCGAAATAACGGAGGACGCGGCGCGCAACATCCTGTCGATGACGGTCGAGGACAACGGCAGGGGTATGTCCCCTGAGTTTCTGGAGAGGGCGGCGGACCCATTCGCCACCACGAGGACGACCCGAAGGGTGGGGATGGGACTCCCGTTCCTAAAGCAGTCCGCCGAGCTGTGCGACGGCGCCTTCTCGCTGTCGTCCGCCCTGGGCAGGGGAACGCGTACGGAGGCGGTCTTCGCGTACGACAGCATCGACAGGCCGCCGCTGGGGGACATGGCGTCGACCGTCATGGTACTCATCATGGGGCATCCCGAGGTCAACTGGCGCTACCTGCACAAAATAGGGAACAGGGAGTTCTCCATGACGACCGAGGAACTGGTCGATGTTCTGGAGGAGAGGGAATTGCTGCGCACGGCCGACGTCGGCCTCTGGATACGCGACCAGATCGCCGAGTCGCTCGCGGATATCGCGCGGGACTCGCGGCAAGATCGCAAAAGCTGATTTTTACCCTCGCCGGCAGGTTGTAATTTTTGAGAAAAGGGTATTATAATAGACAAAGCTTATCATTCCTGCGGTGTACGTGTAATGGGAAATGTCTTGAGCCAACGTTCTAATCCCGCGGGGAACCGCTCCGGACCGGCAGACGCGGCGAGAGCTGACACAAGCCAAGGCCCGGGGGTTCCCTATCCTTTGATGGAGCGGGTCAAGACAGGCCGTTCACGGCACTGCGGGTTTTTTTGGCTGTGCTGTTTTCTCAAGAAAGCATTGATTTATTGTTGACCTATAATCAGCGTTTCCTTATAAAAATAATTCAGGAGATATTCAGGATGACATTTCACGCCCCCTTCTGGTCCCCCTCCCACGCGTCGGCTTTTCTCTTTGACTGGGACGGCGTCATAGCCGAGACGCGCCTCGACTTTTCAGGCGTCAGGGAGAAGTACTTCGGCGCCAGGAAGGCCATGCTCTTGGAGGACGCGTCCGCGCTGCCTCCCGGAGAGAGGGAGGCGTTCATGCGCGATCTGGAGGAGATCGAGGTGCGCGGCGCGGAGGGCGCGAAGCCGGTGCCGGGGATATTCGCGCTGCTGGAGCTGATAGACGGCCGCCGCATACCCTGGGCGGTGGTGTCGAGAAACTGCCGTAAATCCATACTTACGGCCGCGGACAGGATAGGAGTCAAACTGCCTCCAACGGTTCGGTCGCGCGACGACGGCCGCGGCGTCAAGCCGGACCCGGCGGCGCTCGTCGAGACGTGCGAGGCACTGTCGGCCCCGTGCGCTCAGACCGTCCTAATCGGGGACTACATCTACGACATGATAGGGGCTAGGCGGGCGGGAATGAGGGGTGTCCTCGTCAGGGGAGAGGCTTGCGTCGATTGGGCGCCCTGGTTAGAGTGCCATTACACGTCAATGAGGCCGCTTCTCCGCGAAATGACCCACCCCACCGACTTGGTTCCGTGGGAATACCTCGACGCGCTGGAAAAATTCGGACCCGGCTTCCTGAGCTTCGCGCACGGCCTGCGCCTGAGGGTGCCGCTCGACGCTTCGCCCAGCCTGGACGCGTGGATCTCTCGGGCGGCTTCGCTGGGAGTAGGGCGTTTTGCGGTTGATCGCGAAATTTTTTCACCCGTTATGTGGCGGAGGAACCCGTCACTCGACCCGTCATGCATGGGCAAGGATTTGGACGAGACCCTGCGGGGCTTTCTCCGCGCTCGCTACCCGTTCGCCTCCGTGGAGGGGCCGGAGGGAGGGAAGATGAGGGAAGCCATGCCTTCGCCCTCCGGGGCGGACGAGATTCAAGGTTTTGTCGTCTCTCTATGGGAAGGCCGCTGAATGAAGCGCACGCTGGATTTTCATGACGGCAGCGGAGACGGGCGCAGCGGTGCGGGAGCGGCGGCAGGGGGATTTCAATCGTTCGAGACGCCCCTTGCCGAGCGAATGCGCCCCCGGACCCTCGGCGAATATGTCGGGCAGACGCACATCCTGGGGGATTCCAAGCCTCTCAGGGCGATGATAGATGGCGGGCGCGTGCCGAGCTGCATCCTGTACGGCAACCCCGGGGTCGGCAAGACTACCCTCGTGCGCCTCATGGCGTCATCCACAGGGAGGGAGTTGCTGGAGATAAACGCGGTGAGCGCGAAGGTCTCCCAGATCAGGGAGCTGATCGACGAAGCGGCGAGGTTCAAGGCGCGTTCGGACGGCAGGTGCGCCATAGCGTTCGTGGACGAGATATACCATCTGAACAGCAGCCAGCAGAACGCGCTGCTCCCCGCGGTCGAGCGGGGGGACGTCATTCTGGTCGGGACCACTTCCGAGAATCCGTGGTTCGAGATAAACAAGACCCTGCTCTCGCGGATGATCGTTTACACGCTGCGGCCGCTGGAGGAGAGCGACCTGGTGACGCTCCTGGAGCGAGCCCTCGGCGACAGCGAGCGGGGGCTCGGCAGGCTGGGCGTGACGGACGGCGATGGGGCGCTGGCTCACATAGCGTCTCTCTGCGCCGGCGACGCTCGGCAGGCGCTGACCCGGCTGGAGGCTGCTGTCACCGGCGTCGCGCTGGTCGGAGGGCGACGCCTGTCCAAGAAGGACGCGGACGAGGCGGCGGGGCGTCAGGCGATGAGATACGACAGGGCTGGAACGGACCACTACTCGGTGATCTCAGCGCTCATAAAGAGCGTCCGAGGGTCGGACCCGGACGCCGCGCTCTACTGGCTCGCGAGGATGCTGGCGGCGGGGGACGACGTCCGTTTCATATGCCGAAGGCTCTGCATACTCGCCGCGGAGGACATAGGTCTGGCAGACCCAACGGCCCTGATCCTGGCCGAGAGCGCCTCCTCCGCGTGCGACAGGGTGGGGCTGCCGGAGGCGAAGCTCATACTGGGCGAGGCGGTGATATATCTCGCGTCAGCGCCTAAGAGCAACAGCGCGTATCTCGCGATAAAAGCGGCGGAGGACGCGGTGCTGTCCGGCGGAATGATGGAGGTCCCGCCTCACCTGCGGAACGACGGCAAGGGCTACGTGTACCCCCACGACGACCCAAGACACTGGGTTCCGCAGAACTATCTGCCCCGCCAGCCCGGCCGGCCGAACCCGCTGAGATTTTATTTCCCCGGCAAAATAGGAGCGGAGGTAAGGATACTGGAGCGCCTGAAGCGATTCTGGAAGCGCTTCTCGGAGGATTAGAAACGTGAGTTTTGCGGCGCTTTGTACTATCAATGTCCCGCGTACATGAAAATACTTGATTTAGCGTGTATTGATTCCATCAACCACGGATACCGATACGCGAGTTCGCGGCCTTGTATGCTTGATGTCGAAACCGGCAAGAAGACGTATCACCGTATCCGCTCAAGACCTCGATAAAATCTTCAGCTGAATAACTCATAAACACCGCAACAGTCACTACTTCAACTACCCAAAACGCGACAATTCGTTCAAATGTTGCATATAAGCGGACTGCCTCAAGCGGCAATGCGGAAAGAGATGGAAGTTGATCTGATGGGATAATCGGACGTTGAACGTTATGGGACATCACTCGCCCTATTCACAACACCAAGTGTTTATGCTATATTGCGTGACACAAACGCAACATTTGAACGAATTGTCGCGTTTTGGGCGAGCGTTGAATAACGAAAGGAACGCCCTTTATTATCGCTAAAGCGGACAAACTGATGGCGGCTGTTTTGTATAACATTTTTCGGGGATGCGGACAGGGGGAACTATTATTATGGCGGAGGGTAGGTTTTATAGGGGATTGAGCAGAATGATTTGGTATATCAATGTGTTGCTTGTCTCAATTATCGCAAAACTATTCGGCAGGGAACCGTATGTCAGTTGGAGTGCTCTTTTCAGGTATAACATTCACTTTGCTAAACTTAGGTATTTTAAAGTGCTCAAGTTTTTGAAAATAATAGAAGAGATCCCTTATGAAGAGATACCTCATGAGGTAGTAGACCACGACGAATCAGTTAAGCTCATTAAAATAGCGGACTATAAAATATATTGGCCTAAATCATTTCCCCATGGACCTGTAATCACTGCCTATGAATCAGTATCGCATAATAAAGCGGATAATTATTTTCGGTTTTATTCACCTCGGGAAGATGATATTGTATTTGACTTAGGGGCTTGCGAGGGGTTTTTCTCGCTGTATCTCAGAAATAAGGTGAAGAAAGTATACGCTTTCGAGCCTTTCCCGGAACTATGCGGCGCGCTGTCCTTGACATTAGCGGAGGATATTCGGCGAGGCGCTGCGGAGGTCTGCAACTATGCGGTTGGCAATAGTGAAGGTATGGTTGATTTTTTTGTTGATGTTGACCTTGATGGTTCTACGTTTGAAGTATCCAAGATGTGCAAGGCAGTACTGAAAAAGATTTCCGTTCCAGAGACCACATTGGACCACTTCGTGTCGGATCGTGGGATTGATCGGGTATCCATGATCAAAATGGATATTGAGGGCGCGGAATATTCGGCGCTGGAAGGCGCGAGGGGAGTCATTAAAGAATTTAAGCCGGATTTTCTTGTTTCAGCTTACCATTATCCGCGTGACTATGATCGGCTGTCTAGATTTCTCGTAAATTCCGGGTATGATATTTGCCGCGGTCCGATAACTATGACTGCTCAGAATAACCAAAGACGTCCTTGGTATAGATATGCGCTGATTTATGCCGCATTGAAAAGTAGATGACAATGCCTTTTTCATTTCTGTTCAGACTGTGCGGGGGTGGGGGGGAATCGTTCCATCCCCCCACCCCCGGTTTTACGCTGTTTTACGGGTTTTGACCATCCTGCCGCGGGTCCGGCCGCAACTGGCCGCCGGGGTTCGCGATGAGCCAGTCGAGGCGCTGGGTGAAGAACCACTCAGCGATTTCGTTTCTCAGTTCCCGCCGCTTGCGGAACGTCTCCAGGACCTTGCCGCGGTCGATAACCGTCCTGCTCGTCAGATCCCTCAGGTCTATCGACAGCTTCTCGGACGCGGTCATCTTGTCGCGGATACTACGCGGGACCTCGCCGCCTGGCCGCCATCCTGGGCGCCCTCCGCCCGAGATGTGGCCGCGCATCATCCCTGGGACCCATCCGCCGCCGTCCCACCATTCGCCTCCATAGCGGCGATGGTGCGTTCTCCCCGACGCCGCGGCGCTCGAAGCCATCGCGATGAGCACCGCGGCGGCCAGCGCCGCTGCGATCTTTCTGCCGTGTCTCATCTTTACCGCACCTCCTGTTTTTTTGTTTTTTCGTCGTGACGCACGCCGTTTCGTCATGGCGCTATAATATGATGCGGTTTCGCGTCCGCCATTGCTAAATAATTCAATTTCGTTATTGTTGAAAATATCAATGCCGCGACATAATGGTTCTGATATTTTCTTTGAGATTCGCGCATGGAGGGAGGTGCCGCGAGTGATAAGGATACTTCTGGCCGACGACCATCCGCTGACTCGGGCGGGACTCGTCGCGTGGATAGAGGGTGAACCGGATTTCGAGCTGGTGGCCGAGGCGGCCGACGGCGAGTCCGCGTGGCGGGCGATGACGGGGTCGCCGCCCGACGTGGCCCTGCTGGACATAGAGATGCCGGGCGGGAACGGCATAGAGATAGCGGAGAGGGCCGCGCGGGCCCACCTGCCTACGAGGGTGGTTATGCTCACCGCCTACCGCGCACAGCAGTACGTCATGGCGTCGATACGTGCCGGCGCCACCGGGTTCGTCCTCAAGACCGCGCCCTTCGAGCAGCTCAGGATGGCCGTCGTCTCCGCGAGCGAGGGGCGCTTCTACCTCGACTCGTCCGTCTCGCTCGCCGGCGCGGGGAGCGTCGAGCCGGTGGAGCTGTCCCCGCGCGAGAAGGAGGTGCTGCTCCTGACGGCGCAGGGAATGCAGGGTCACCGCGTCGCCTCCCTGCTCTCGATCACCGAGCGCACCGTGGGCGCGCACTTGGCCTCCGTTTACAACAAGTTCGGGGCAAAAAACAAGACGGAGGCCATACTCATCGCCCTGAAGCGCGGGATAATCTTTCTGGACGAGCTGCACATAGACGAGGGAGACGGATCCTAGGGTGAGCGCCAGAAATCTGCCGAGGGGCGCCCTGCTCGTTCTGATGTTGGCCGTGACCGCGCTCACCTGCGCGACGTTCCTCATATCGTTGTACGTGTTCAGGGCCCATGAGGCATTGACCGACAGGATGCTGGCCTCGTATGTCCAGGACGTGGCCGAGATGTTCGCGCAATCCCCCCCCCAGGAGCCGGAGCCTCCCCCGAGGAGGATGGCGCGGAGGATGCGGGAGGCGGAGGGTCATAACATACCGAGGATGAGGAGGTTCTTCCGCATGTTCGCGGCCGATCCGTCGCTCGACTCTGGAGGGCTCCTCGTCCTAGACTCCGAGGGGCGGCTGTTGGGAGGCTCCGAGGGGGCGGAGAAATTGCTTCCCCTCTGGGGCGGAGGCGTCGAGCCGGGTGAGCCGGTCGTCGTGACGGGGCCTGATGGCAGGAGCTACTGCATGGTCGTCCGGGCGCTGGAGCGGGGAGGCCACGTCATGGTGGCCGCGTCCAAGACCAGCCTGCTCAGCTCGTACTCCAAGCTTTGGAACTTCTGGCTCTTCTCGGTGATGACGTCGTCCGCCGCGATGCTGGTCGGCATCTGCGCACTGTGGAGGTACTTCGTGATGCCGGTTCGCCGCATCGTCGAGGCGATAGGCAGCCTGAGGTGGGGAACGTCGAAGCCGGAGTTCGAGCGTCGGCGCGCTGGGCACGTCCCGCCGCTCCATGAGGTCGGCGCGCTGGAGGAGGCCGTGGAGAGGGCGGCGGTCGATGCCATTTCCGAGAAGAGCCTGCGCAGGCGCTACGTCTCGGACATCGTGCAGGCACAGGAGGACGCGCGCAGGAGGCTGGCCCGTGAGCTCCACGACGGGCCGCTCCAGTCCGTGGTGGCGGCGATAAAGCGCATTCAGCTCGCGCGCCGCGCCTCACCCCAGGGCGCGGCGCGTGAAAACCTCGACGAGGCGGAGCGCGTCTCGCAGTACGCCGCTAACGAGATAAGGGACTACTGCGACGAGCTCTCCCCGTCGTGGGCGGCGCTGGGGATCGAGGGCGCGCTGGAGGAGCTGGCAGAGCGCCTCTCGATGGCGTACGACGTGACGATAAGGGTGTCGGCCGACGACGAACACGGCGATATGCCAGGGGATTGCGCGCTCGCCCTGATCCGCATACTTCAGGAGGCGGTCTCGAACTCCGTCAGGCACGGCGGCGCGCGCGAGATCGACGTGCGGCTGGAGAGACGCGGCGAGGGGGCGGCGTTCTCCATAACCGACAACGGGCGCGGCTTCGACGGGGACCTGCTGGCCCGGCCCGACTTCGAGCGGATGCGCCTCCAGGGACACAGGGGCCTCTCCAACATGCACGAGCGGGTTCAGATGCTGGGCGGCGAGCTGGAGATCTCCCCCGCCTCCAGCTCCCCCTCGTCGCCGGGGACTCGGATATCCGTGTTCATCCCCTATGGCGAGGACGCGGACAGTGTCGCCTGATGCCGTCGCCCGCGCGATGAGGATATGCAGTTTTCGCTATCTTTCGGTAGGTAATTGGGCCGATCAAAACCTAATCATCCCCTGCTATATTTTGTCCTAACAGATAATTCTAAAAGTATTTTTCAAGAGGGAAAGCGCCATCTATCGCCGTAGATGTTGGCAGATGCCATGCCTCCTTCGGTGTTAAAAATACAGGTGTTGAGTGCAAGTCGGGTGAGCGGTTTTACGGTGGGGAAATTGTCCTTGGATTGTGTCGTCGCGCCGCGAAACGCAACCGCCGCGAGGGACGGTCAGAACTTTGACCGTCCCTCGCGCGTTATGCGCGAGCTGGGTTTGATCCCAATTCGATTTCAATCGGGCGTCAACGGTGTGTCCAGAGGCGTATAAACACTGTCATTAAAATCTTTTAACTTTAGGCCGTTTATCGCGAATTGGTATCAAATTGGTTTGAATCCTACGAACCTCCTGGTGGAGAGGAAGCCGCTCCCGCGGATCACGAACCTGTACGGGTAATCGGCCGCCTCCCCCGAGTAGCTGACGTTGATTCTCTTCGTGGCGAGTATCGACCCGTCCGGGGGGCTCTCGCCCTCCTCGATGAAGATCCGTTCCCCGCACAGGTCCGCGCCGTAGAGCTCGCGGGTTATCCCCAGGGCTATGCAGAGCTTGCCGGGGCCGCCGCAAAGTTTTTTGACGTCGTCCGTCCCCCGGCGCTCCATCATCAGCTCGAGCCCACGCGTGGGCTCGAGCGCCCGTATCAGGACGGCCTCGGGTTCCCCGGGGCGGTTGGTCACCACGTTGAAGCAGTTGTACATGCCGTATATCAGGTAGACGTACACGAACCCCCCTGGGCCGAACATCACGCTCGTCCTGTGTCCCGCGATCGGGGCGGCCATTTTGTGCGAGTGGCACGCGGCGTCGCCTTGCCCCGCGTAAGCCTCGGTCTCGACTATCCTGCCGGCCGTCAGCCCGAGGGGCGAGTCGTGGACCAGCACGGCGCCCAGCAACTTTCTCGCCGCGGTGACCGCGTCATCCATATAGAACTCCCGCCGCAGCGCGTCGCCCGGCATAGGACCTCCCCCCTCCCTGTCGCCCGCTCGGGTCCGCTCTTTTAAATTATCGCCCTGCGGCTATAATATATAATAATATACGCGAATCAGCGTTTTCGTTAGAAGATAAGGGGTGATCGCTCTGTCTGACTTGAACGATTCCGTCAACGCGGCAAATGAACCGGAGGCGCGGAGGACGCGGGGAAAACGCCCGCTGGCCCTGCTGTGGGGCATGTCGCGCGGCTTCAGGGGGCTTTATCTGATCGCGTTCGCGGCGATGCTCGTCTCCATGTTCTCTAATTTCCTGCTGCCGCAGGTGATACGGTTTGTCGTCGACAACGTGGCAGGGGGGATGCCCCTCTCGGATATGCCGGCGCTCTCGGCGCTGCTCGATCTCGCCGGAGCTTCGGAGAGCGTGGACTTTCTGCGCGCCCACAGGGCCTTCATCGGCCTGATGGTGCTGGCCGTCTCGGTGTCGAGCGGCGCGTTCAGCTTCGCGTACAAGCGCGCCCTCTCCATTGCGTCCGAGGGCCTGGTAAAGGGTCTGAGGGACAGGCTGTTCGCGCACATCCAAGTTCTCCCCTACGAGTGGCACATAGGCATACAGACGGGCGACATCATCCAACGATGCACCTCTGACGTCGAGATAGTCCGCAACTTCGTCTCGAACCAGCTCATAGAGATTATCCGCGCGGTCGTCATGGTCGCGTTCGCCTACGGCATACTCTTCCCCATGAACCTGCCGCTCTCCGTCGCGTCCTTCGCCTATCTGCCCATAATATTCTGCTATTCCTTCGTATTCCTGCGCAGGGCCACCGACCGCTTCCTGGAGACGGACGAGGCCGAGGGGCAGCTGTTGGCCATCGCGCAGGAGAACTTCACCGGTGTCAGAGTCGTCCGGGCCTTTGGGCGGGAGCGGTACGAGGTGGACCGCTTCGACCGGCAGAACAGGCTGTTCGCTGATCTGTGGATGAGGCTGGGGAGGATGCTGAGCGCGTATTGGGGGTTCGGCGACCTCTTGACGGGCCTCCAGATGGTGACCATATGCGTGGCCGGGGCGTATCAGTCCGCGGCGGGCGGCATCACCATAGGGGAGTTCATCGTGTTCCTGTCGTACAACTCGATGATAATATGGCCAGTACGCGGTTTGGGGCGCGTGCTCTCAGAGGCGGGCAAGACCCTGGTCTCACTCGGGCGCGTAGGCGAGATACTGGACGCCGCGCCGGAGTCCGACGACGACTCGGCACTGACCTCGCCCCTCGATGGGGACATAGAGTTCGACCGCGTCAGCTTCTCCTACGGGGACACCAAGGTCTTAGACGGCATATCGTTCACCGTAGAGGGCGGAACGACGCTGGGGATACTGGGGGCGACCGGGGCCGGCAAGACCACAGTGGCCCACCTCATATGCCGGCTTTACGACCTAAAGGAGGGCTGCGGCGAGATACGCATCGGAGGGGTGGACATAAGGAAGTATAAGCTGTCGTGGCTCCGGTCGAACGTGGGGATAGTGCTGCAGGAGCCGTTCCTGTACTCCCGCACCATCGCCGAAAACGTGGCGGCCCTCTCCGGCGGCTGCGGCATGGAGAGGATAAAGGAGGCCGCCGCCGTCTCGCAGGTGCATGACGCGATAGAGGAGTTCTCCCAGGGATACGGCACCATAGTCGGCGAGCGCGGTGTCACCCTGTCCGGGGGGCAGAAGCAGAGGGTGGCGATAGCACGGACGATCCTCAAGGCGCCGCCGATAATGATATTCGACGACGCCCTCTCGGCCGTTGACACCGAGACCGACTCGAAGATACGCGCGGCGCTTCGGGAGCGTTCGCGCGGGGTCACCACTATAATCATAGCGCACAGGATCACCTCACTCTCCGGCGCCGACAGGGTTATGGTCATGGAGAACGGGCGAATAGCCGAGATGGGGACGCCGTCTGAGCTGATGGCCAGGGGCGGCATCTACAGGAGGATAAGGGACATGCAGCAGAGCGTGGAGGAGGAAATGATGGAGGGTGGAGACTGAAGATGCCGTCTTACGATGACGAAACCTACGACAAGCCGTTCAGCCTGCGGGTCTGGGCCGCGATGTTCCCGTTTTTCAAGCCGTATCGCCGCGAGCTGGTCCGCATAGCCCTGTTAATGCTCTTCTGCTCGCTGGTCGACGTGTTCATACCTCTCTTCCAGAAGCATGTGATAGACCGCTTCATCTTCGCGCGCGCGTCGGAGGGCATATGGCTCGCCGCGTCAGCCGCCGCGGCGATGATCGTGTGCAACATGCTGAGCGTGATCATGTACACGAGGCTCGCGATAAACGTCGAGGTGAGCTTCGCGCGCGACCTGAAGAGGGCGTGCTTCGACCACCTCCAGACCCTCTCCATTTCATACTACAACACGACTCCCGTGGGCTACATCATAGCGCGCGTTATGTCGGACACGGACAAGATCGGTCTCATCATCGCGTGGGGGCTGGTGGACCTGATGTGGGCCGCGTCCTACGCGATCATGGCTGCGGCGGCCATGCTGCTGCTCGACTGGCGGCTCGGGATATGGATGGTGCTGGTCATGCCGGCGATGGCCGTCGCCACATCGTGGTTCCAGAACGGGATATTGCGTCACAACAGGCTGGTGCGCCGCACGAACTCTCTCATGACCGGCTCCTTCAACGAGGGGATACTGGGCGCGCGCACGTCGAAGACGCTGGTCATAGAGGACATAAACACGGCGGAGTTCTCGCGTCTGACGGGAGAGATGTACAGGGGCTCCGTGCGCTCCGCCGCCCTCAGCGCGGCGTACACCCCGGTCATGATGGCCTTCGGCGCCGTCTCCGTCGCCATAATACTGGTTCAGGGCTCGTCGTTCCTGACGAGCGGCGCCATAGCGTTCGGCACGCTCTCCGCGATGGTCTCGTATGCCATAAACATCTTCGAGCCGATCCAGCACCTCTCGTACATCTTCTCCGAGGCCACCTCGACGCAGGCCAACATAGAACGCGTGGACGCGCTCCTCCACCGCGAGCCCGAGATACGCGACTCGCCCGATGTCGTGGAGCGCTACGGGGACAGTTTCTCCCCGAGGAGGGAGAACTGGGAGGCGTTGTCCGGCGACGTCCGCTTCGACGATGTGACGTTCAAGTACCCGGACGGCGACGAGTACGTCCTCGAGCGCTTCAACTTGGACGTGCCGGCGGGGACGTGCGTCGCCATTGTCGGTGAGACGGGGGCGGGAAAATCCACCCTGGTCAACCTCGTCTGCCGCTTTTTCGAGCCCACGTCGGGCAGGATACTGATAGACGGGAGGGATTACCGCGAGAGGTCTCAGCTCTGGCTGCACTCGAACATCGGCTACGTGCTTCAGAGCCCCCACCTCTTTTCGGGAAGCGTCCGGGACAACATCCGCTATGGCAGGCTGGACGCCGCCGACGAGGAGATAATGGAGGCCGTCCGCCTCGTCTCCGCCGACGCGGTGCTGGAGCGCCTTCCGCACGGTCTCGACAGCGACGTCGGAGAAGGAGGCGACCGGCTCTCCACCGGGGAGAAGCAGCTTATCTCGTTCGCCCGCGCCGTCCTGGCGAACCCCAGGATTTTCGTGCTGGACGAGGCGACCTCGTCGATAGACACGGAGATGGAGCGCCGGATACAGAACGCCATATCGCGCATCCTGAAGGACCGCACGTCGTTTTTGATAGCTCACAGGCTCTCGACGATAAAGATGGCCGATATGATCCTGGTGGTGAAGGACGGGAGGATAATCGAGCGAGGAACCCACCGGGAGCTGCTGCGCCGGAAGGGACACTACCTGGAGCTCTACTCCATGCAGTACGAGGAGGACCTGATACGGCGCTGATTGATACCAATTCGATTTCGCCGGGAAGGCATCCGGTGACGCTGGCTGCCTTCCCGGCGCGTAGGGCATGGCGCGTTGTTTTGCGGTCCTCCAAACCTGTTTTGACGCTTCACCCTTCAGGTCTTTGATTTCAAATTGGCATGACATATCGTCAATAGGTTCTCCAATTCAGTATGACGTTCCGGCCCTTTTCCAGGTTAACCCCGCCGCCCGACGGTTGCCTGTGAGGTATCCCGAACATGCCCCCGCCGTAACCGGAGCCTCCTTCGATGGTGATATCGCTCAGGTTGTCCTGCTCCGCCACCACTTTAGCCAGGTTGTCTCCGCCGAAGCGCTCGAATGTCCCCACGACCGTTTTTTTGGAGCCCTCCGTCAGGAGGGTGAGCCCGGTTATCTTGATGCCCTCCACCTCTATATACTTTTTCATGCCGCCCTTGGCGTCCGTCCAAATCGTCGGGGCGCCGGTTCGGATGTCTAACGCGTAGAGCCTCGCGTCGCCGGATATCGCCCTCGTGATCTCACAATTCGCCGTGCTGTTCACATTGACCCTGTTCCTCCTGATGAACGTCGCCGCGTACAGCACGTTGTCCGCGAGCAGCGGTTTCGCCGAGACGTATTCCCTGAAACTCGTGCCGCTTGACTTCTGAAGCGGTATGTACCAGCCCCGCTTGCCATTGCCGCTCTTATCCGCCAAGAGCTCCTCCAGGTCAGACCGCGTTACGGTTTTGGTGTCCGAGTCGGATATTCTGTACGAGAAGATGAACTGGCTCTCGTTGGCGAGCACCCCCTCGGGCGTGTCCGGGCTGCCCGTCCTCGTGTTCAGGTCGGCGGTGCCGCCGGCCACCCACGTTGCGTTCCCCTCCCTGGCTATCGCCACGCCGTATGGGTTTGCGTAGTTCAGCGCGCCCTTCTTGTCCGTCTGGAGCGTGCCGGCCGTCCTTATTTGCCAGTTCTTTGAGGCCAACGCCTCGCCGTTTTCGCCCTCCAGGTCCGCGCGGAATATGTTTCCCCTGTTGTCCATCGCGTAGACCCGGCCGGTCGTGTGCGGGCCGTTCTCGGAGCGCGCCAGCGCCGGCTCGGATATCATCATCCCCATGTAGGGAGCGGTCCCCGTGGCACCCGCTCCCGCGCGCCAGCGGGAGTCTTTCATCGAGTTCGTGTCGAACGCGCGGATGACGCTCCCGTCCTTCGGGTCGAGGAAGAGCAGGGTCGCGCCCTCGTTCCCGTTTTGCGCCAGGTTTATGTCCGACTGCTGCCCGCCCGGGACGACGATGATGTTCCGCGGCCCACTGTCGGTGGACGTCACCCCCATCGAGGGCTTTGGGCCGTTGAGGCCGAGCTTGTCAAAGGCGTTCCCAGCGCTCGCCTGTACCGCCGGCTGCGCGTCCCCGGCCGACATGGATATGATGTCGCTCCCGGCGTGTTCGACATACCACATGAACTTGGGCTCGTCGAAACGGCTTATGTCCATCATGTACAGCCCATTGCCGCCGCGCCCCAGGGAGCCCAGAAGATAGCTCCCCCAGCCGGTGCTGTCGCCGTTCTGATCGAGGTCGAAGTCCCTCTTCTGCAGGGGACCGTCCAGCGTGAACGACGGGTTTGACCGGATCTGGTAGCTGGCGTTAGACCGCACGTCGTTCCATCGCTGTTTTTTCGTGACCGGGTCCACATGCGTCTTCAGCGACGCCAGCCGATATGGAACCAGGACGGGCGGCGGGAGTATCGCCATCTCCTCCCGTCCCGACGAGGCGTTCACCACGTGGAGTATGCCGTCGTTGGTCTGCGCGTATATTTTGGGTTGTTCCTGATGCGTGACCACGTTCGTCCACTGGGAGTAGCCCGGCAGGCTTTGCGCGCCGGGAGAGATCTTGTTCGGTTTTTTGGCGAACACGACGCCGGAATGCCCGAAGTCGCCCAGCATCGTCCTCCTCTCGATCGGGCGTCCCTCCGAATACGAGTAGTCGTAGCCCCGCAGCCACATAATCAGCGCGTCTGATGGAGACGTCGAGCCGAACGTGCCCCCCGGCAAGTTCGACGCGTCCATCCTGTCGTTCGTCATACCGGTCATCCGCGCGAAGTGGATGTCTCCGGCGCGCGGCTCGACCCAATCGTTCGCCTTCCAGTAGCGCGGATTCCTTTTGCCGATGTCACGGCTGATCTCGCTGCCCAGCTCCCAGTCCTTCGTGAGCGTCAGATTGTCCTTGCTGTCGCGGGCGCCGACGTAACGGGTGAGGGTGGCGTCCCACTGGTCGTTCCTGACGATCCTGTAGGTGATCTGGTACACGTTGGACTCGGCGCCGCTGACGGTCTCGTCGCCGATGGGGGGAGACTGGACCAGCGCTCCCTTGCCCGGCTGTTTTACACTGTTCTCGTTGATGACGTTGAGCGTGAGACGGAGCGCCGCGCTCAGCTCGTTCACGTTCTCCGCGAAGATGCAGGGCACGTCGGCGGACTCGTCGTTCGGGTCGCGGCCCATCCCGGCGCGCGCCATCCTCTTGATGTTGGCGCGCATCTTTTCGAGTGTCTTCCTCGCGGCCGCGTTCTTTTCCCTGGCCGGGTCGGCGACTATGCCGATGACGAGCGTCCTGATCGGGTTGCCTAGCTTGACGTCGACGTACTTGTAT
This sequence comes from Synergistaceae bacterium, assembly GCA_031269245.1. Classification (GTDB taxonomy): domain Bacteria; phylum Synergistota; class Synergistia; order Synergistales; family Synergistaceae; genus JAIRKI01. The sequence continues at coordinate 59,381 of JAISZL010000069.1, forward strand.
GTTCCGTTGGCGTTCAGATCGGGGGTGCCGTCCGCCTTGAACTTGATCGAGTTGACGGTCTTCCCCTTCTTCGGGTCCGTGGCGTCGTAGAGGTTTTTTATCGCCTCCCACGCCGGGTACAGGAGACCTTCCCTGCCGCGGGTCGTCTCCATCTCCTGCCCCGCCGCCAAGATCACCAGCCAGTTGTCCTCGCACGCCTCCCTTATGGGGAAGGATATCGGGGCGAGGTCGTTTTGGGTGACTCGCGTGGTGTCCTTCTGGAAACTGACATTCTTGGCGTTCTTGTCCCCCAGCGCGACCTGGATGGCGTTTAAGGGTTTATTATGCCTGGTCGGATCAACGCTTTTGTTTGACACCGTGAAAACCCTGGGCGGCGAGAAGAAGTCCAGCACCGAGCCGGCCGCCTCGCCGGAACCGGCGTTGAAGTGCGCCCTCGGCGAGGCGATGTAGTAAAAGTCCCAGTTGCCCCCGGGAGCGTGGAAATCGCCTAAATAGTTCACGTGACGGTCCTTCGCGGAGTACCAGATGTAACCTTTGTCGAGGTACTCCCGGCGCGAGAGCCCGGGCACCTTTGGGTTCGGGAATATGGACATGGGGAGCTGGAAGGTCCCCGCTATCCCTATCTCCGGGTCCTTGAAAAAATGGTGCTGGCTGTTTCTCTTGTCGATCTCCATAAAATCTTTGAGGTAGGTCATCGCGCTCGACGTCCACCCCTCTTTGGTTCCCTTTATGTCGGCGAACCCGTTGATCCACATCCTCACCTTGTCGTATTGGCTCATTTGACCCCTCCCATCCGCCGTCCTCCACACGTAATCGGCGTCGGCGATGGGGACGTGGAGGGATGCCCGGTTGAGCAGCTTGTACGTCTCACGGGAAGAGTCGTTCCACTCGGGGTTTGGATTTGGGTCGTAGACGGGCGATATAGGGGCGTTCATCCAGAGGGGGTATAGCTGCCCGTGGATACCGCTCCATTGCGCCGGCTGGCCGGTTATGGCGTGGTTCATCGTTCCATTCCAGAATCGACCCTTGCCGTCCAGTGATAACGTGCTGCCGCCGAACGGATCGACCTTGAATATGCCGTTCATGTCGTAGCGGTTGAAGGCGTTGGTCTGTCCGGCTATACCCGGATCGGAGCTCGGGGTGCCGAAGTTCGTCAGAGAGAGGAACGTGCTGGCGAGCCCCAGGCGTATGTTCTTGAGCAGCCCGTCCTTTTCCTCCTCCAGCAGCCGCCAGAGCACGAGCTTCGCCTGGTACATCCTGCTGTCGTTGGGGACGAGTTCGCCGGAACCGCCCCGTTTCCATTCGCTTGGGTGTTTCTTCACGAGCGCGTAAGGATACGCGGCATATCCAAGATTATTGTAAGCCGACGGGAAAGTCTCGCTTGCTCCCATTAAATACTTGTCGGCGTTGTATTGCTTGGGGTAGGGGTGGGTCTCCTTCTTCTGATAAGCGTAGGTATGGCCGCCCGGGTTGTAGACGATGCTGTATTTGCCGGAGGCGTTCAATAACAGCGGATTGCTGTATCGGGCGTTGAGTGGGGTGGTTTGCCCGCTGTATCCGCTGGACAGAGCCGCGCCGCTCTCCAGGAACGGCGCGTAATAATGGCGCCCCCGCTCCGCGTTGAGCCGCAGGTCGTTCTTGGGGTCCTTCGGGTCGAGCTGCGTGTAGTTGTTGGTCGGGTCGACATCCCTGCCGTACAGGCTGCGCTCCCGCCTCAAATTCCCGCCGCTCAGCGCGGCGGGCAGGGCGCCCATACCGAATGTCGCCTGCTCCATCATGTAATTGATGTCGGACATCGTGATTTTGGTGGCGTTCCAGTCGATGTTGTCCTGGGCTTTCCCGTAGTTGTACCAGTCCGCCTTTCGGACTATCATCGGCATCACCCCCTTGGGCGTGAAGCTCATGACGGCGGTCGACTCTATCAGGAACAGCACGTTGGATTTGGCGGCGTGTCCATGCGGGTTCAAGTTGTCCGTGTCGTCCACCCCGACGGACTCCTTGCCCGGAGCGTAGAGCTCGACTCGGCTGAGGCTGTCCGCGGCCGCCCGCGCGAAGCGCGTTCCCCCTGTAACTGGCAGCGGCGTCTGAGACATGAGGATGGAAAGAACCATAAGCGCGGTTAATTTTTTGGAAGAGAAAGTTCGTGAACGTTTCAAAGTAATCTCCTTGAAGACATCATTGTTTGTTATTTATATCGTTTTGCCATAGCGCCAAAGTATCGAGTGACCGAGTCTTTGAGGACGGAAACACACCTCCCATCAGCGGCATGAAAATGGAGATTGCCCGCATATAACCTTAGTGCCCCATTCAACGCATCCTTCATCAGGAGGAGAACAGCGGCGGCTTTTCGAAGCGCATTACTTTAATATTTTTTCCTTGAAACGATTATAAGCATTGTTATATGTGGCATTCAACATTCATGATTTTCCAAAAATCCTCGCATCTCTTAAAATACTTCCGCCTCCCTCTTTTTATCCTCAATCCTTTGGTTTTTCTGCCCGTCCGAGGGTGCGGAGCTTGACGCCAAATTGCCCTGATTGTAGTATTAAGGAATGCTGGTTTATTGTCGGGGATAGGTACTTCTCCAAAAATCTCGCTCGGTTTAGGATGAGGATGCGCTGATGCAACAGACTAACGCAATTGAAATAATCGCCCGAACGCTCAGCATGATCGATCTCAGGCTCATTGATCATGGCAGGAACGTGGCGCTTTTTACTTGCAACGCTATGAGAGCGGCTGGGAAATACACGGAAAAAGAGATAGACGATATGTGCCTGATCGCGCTTTTTCACGACATAGGCGCGTTCAAGACGGAGGAGATCAGCCGGCTGGTCGCGTTTGACGCGGAGAACTCCTGGGAGCATTCCATCTACGGATACCTCTTCATCAAGCGCTTTTCGCCGTTGGCCCACCTGGCGCCCGTGGTGCTGCTGCACCACACCAGTCCGCGGTTCATGGATACGGTCCCCGAGCCTTACCGCGAGCTGGCGCAGATTTTGCACATCGCGGACAGGATGGAGATATCGTCGCGCTTTGGCGGGCACTCCGCCGGGGACCTCGTCCGATATTTTGCTGACGAGCGGGACAAGCTCATTTCCTCCGGTCTCGTGAGTCTGTTCTCACGGAATGAGGGCTCCATCGACCGGGACGAGATGTGGAATCGGATCTGCCATGCCGCACACAGCAGGAGCGACATAGAGGATTACCTGAAGATGTTGGTGTTATCCATTGATTTCCGCAGCCGGCACACCGTGACGCACACCGTGTCCACGGCGGAGTTCAGCGGCCTGATGGCCGAGCTCTTTTCGCTCCGCCGCCGTGAGCGGGCGTGTATCGCCATCGGGGCGCTTCTGCACGACATTGGCAAGGCCGGCATCCCGGTGGAGATTCTGGAAAAACCGGGGTGCTTGGACAGCCAGGAGACGGAGATAATGCGGAGCCATGTGCCGCTCACAGAGCAATTGCTGCGGGGTCGCGTCGACGAGCGGGTCGAGCGGATCGCCTGCCGGCACCACGAGAAATTGGACGGCAGCGGCTATCCCCAGGGGCTGTGCGCCCCGGAGTTGACCTTCGCCGAGCGGGTCGTGGCGGTCACGGATATTTTGAGCGCGCTTTGCGGCGCGCGCAGTTACAAGGACGTCTTCCCCAAGGAGAGGGTGGTGTCCATACTCACGGACATGTCCGCGCGGGGGAAGCTGGACGGGAGGATAGTGCGAAAAATAGTGGACAGCTACGATTTCCTGATGGAACGGACCGCGCTGGTCAGTGACCCCGTGACCAGGCACTACGAACAACTCGCGTCCGAGTACGACCACATGCTGGAGAGCATCTCGGACATGCGGGAGACGGGCAATTTCCAGCTCGCGCCCTTTTGCGACGTCTGACGCCATAGCCGATTTATCGTTCAAAGCCGCATCTCTTTTGCTGATTCACGCCAATTTGAGATCAAACGCCTAAAGGGTGACGGGTGTAAGTCCGTTTTAGGAGACGATACTTTAGAGGTTCCTGACTCATTATATCGTCGGGATGGAGCCCGCTAACTCCTTTTTCAAGATCTCCTCTAGTTTCGAGAGATCTCCCGAGGCTGCCATGCTACCCTTTTTGAACATCACGAAGCCCCTTTGCGTGCCGGCTATGCCTATGTCAGCGGCTGCCGCCTCCTTCGGGCCGTTCACCTCGCAACCCATCACCGCTACCGTCAGCCCGTCGGGAACATCGCGTGTCAGCAGAGATTTGACCTGTCTCACCAATTCACCGACGTCTACGTGCCGTCTCCCGCAGCCGGGGCAGCTTATGAGATTGACGCCGCGCCGCCGGACCTCCATGGAGCGCAGTATGGAGTACGCGACCTCGACCTCCTCTCTCGATTCGCCGGTCAGGCTCACCCTCATCGTGTCGCCGATGCCCTGCGCGATCAACGCGCCGAGCCCCGACGCGCTCTTCACGGCCCCGTCGGTTCCGGCTCCGGCCTCCGTTATCCCTATGTGAAGCGGAAAAGGATACCTCTGCGCGAGGATGAAATTAGCCCGCACGGTCTCCGGTACCGAGCTCGACTTGGCTGACATTATGACGTCCTCGAACCCCATATCCAGCAGGGGGATGAGCTGCTCCTCCACGGCGGCGACTAAAGCCGCGGCTCTGTCTTTCCCCCGTGACTCCATCTGCCTGTTGGAGAGCGAGCCCGCGTTGGCCCCGATCCTTATCACCGCGCCGCTGGCCTTCGCGGCGGACAGCACTGACATCAGCCCGTCCCCGCCGCTCATGTTGCCGGGGTTTATCCGCACGGACGCGCAGCCGCTGTCGATTGCCGCGAGCGCGAGCCTGTGGTTGAAGTGGATGTCGGCCATGAGGGGGACCTCCGACTTTTCGGCCAGCTCCCTCAGATTAGCGCTGAGCGACTCGCCGGGAAAAGCTACTCTGACCAGCTCGCACCCGGCCCTCTTCAGGGTGTCGAGCTCATCCATACAGTCGCCGACGCTTTCGAGGCGGGACTTCAACATGCTCTCCACCCGTATGGGCGCTCCCCCCCCGAACTTCAGCCGTCCTATCGTCACACACTTCGCGCTGCTCATGGAAACATCCCCTCCGGGACGGCTTTCTCCCTGCCGCCTTTTATCGCTTCATTCTAGCAAATTTTTCACGTTTGCGCCCCGCGGCCCGATTCGTCTATTGGTTAAAAGATGCTATGAGCACCCCCAAAAACGGGAGGGGCGGCAACTCGTGCCGCCCCTCCCGCCTGGGTCAAACCTAAAAAACGCTGATTTATTGTTAATAGCCCCTAAAGGGCGAAGATTCAAACCCGGTCGTCCTCAGCGTCATAAAGGCCTGAACGCCGTCTCGGTCATATGCTCATATGCCCGGCAAAACCGCGGCGATTACAGGAACGTGCCTCTCATCTTGACGGCGTCCGCTACCCTCTTGATCGCCACGAGAAAAGCGGCCCTTCTCATCTTGACGTCGTGCTCCTTGGAGTAGTTCCACACCCTGTAGAAGTTGTCCGTCATGATGGGGATCAGCCTGTTGTTGTACTCCTCCTCGGTCCAGAAGTAGCCGTTCAGGTTCTGCACCCATTCGAAGTAGGAGCCGATGACGCCGCCCGAGTTGGCGAGGAAGTCTGGAACGACTATCACGCCCTTGGGCTCGAGGATCGCGTCCGCCTCCGGCGTAACTGGGCCGTTGGCACCCTCGACGATGTACCTAGCCTTGATGCTGCCAGCGTTCTTCGCGTTCACCGCGCCCTCAAGCGCGCACGGCGCGAGAACGTCGGCGTCCACCAGCAGGATCTCCTCGCCGGAGACCTTCGTCATACCGGGCTGAGAGTAGCCCTCCAGCATCTTCTTGGGATGGTTTGTCACATGGTCGAACGCCTTCTTGACGTCGATGCCGTCAGGCGCGTAGTAACCTCCGGTCACGTCGGAGATCCCGACGATCTTCGCGCCGAACTCGTCCATGGTCTTGGCCGCGTAAGTCCCGACGTTGCCGAAGCCCTGAATGATCAGGCGGGCGCCCTTGACGTCCGCTTTCTCCGTCTCGAGAAGCTCCTTGATGCACGTCGCCACACCCACTCCGGTCGCGGCGGTACGCCCCTTGGAACCCCAGATGGAGATGGGCTTGCCGGTGACTATCCCCGGCTCGAGCTTGCCGTGCATCTTGCTGATGGTGTCCATAAACCAGATCATCTCGGCCGCGCCGGTGTTTACGTCAGGCGCGGGAATGTCCGTCCATTCCCCCACTATGGGAGCGATCCGCGCCGCGAACGTCCTGGTGAGGCGCTCCCTCTCGGAGGTCGACAGCTCCAGGGGATCGCAGGACACGCCGCCCTTGCCGCCGCCGTAAGGGATGCCGGCGAGGGAACATTTCCATGTCATGAGGCTGCCCAGCGCTTCGCACTCCTCCAGGTCCACATCCGGGTGATACCTGAAGCCCCCCTTCGCTGGACCAAGCGCGGTGGAGTGCTGCACGCGATACCCTTCGAAAACACGGATGCTCCCGTCATCCATCGCGACGGGTAACGATACGCTTATCGCCCTCTCCGGACGGCTGAGGATCTCCACGAGGCCGTCCTCCAAACCCATTTCCTCTGCTGCTCCGTAGAAATTTTTGAGTGCGGTGTCGAGAAGAACGTTTTTCGAAGTGCGTTTCGTTACTGACATTATAATTATCCCTCCTCAAATTTTTTGAGAAATGAATCTAATAACAAATGATGCGGAAATCACTCGGCTAAAAATATTGTATGACTATATCGGCCAAAGGTAAAGCAGTATTTTTGTGTATAATTATTCGGACTTTTTAAGTTTATTCACATCAACTTAGCGGGCACCTGACAAGGGCACTTGACGACAAATCAGCGCTTCCCTGAATTTTTGAAGACCGAAAACGAGCGAGGCAGAGGTGACACGACCGTCAAGCCCCTTATCGGCTCCGGCAGGCCGGGTACGTCGGGGAACGAGAGCGAAAAGGCGTGCAGACACAGCGGAACGCCCTCCGCGTTCCTGTTCGTCCTGTCGCCGTATTTGAAGTCCCCGACTATGGGGAACCCCAGGAAGGACATGTGGGCCCTCGCCTGATGGGGCCTTCCGGTGACGAGTTCCAGCTCGACGAGCGAGTGCCTGCCGTCGTATCCCAGCCTGCGGAATCTCGTCAGCGCCTCCATGCCGGCTTCGCCGGCTGAAGCCGCGCGCACGAAATTTCTCCGCCCGTCCTTGAGCAGCGGGACGGTTATCTCCCCCTCCGGCGGAGTCTCGCCGCGCGCAAGCGCCCTGTATATCTTTTTGATCCGCCCGTCCCTCATCAAAGAGGAGAGCGCCCGCAACGCGGGGGCGTCGAGCGCTATCGCTGACACCCCGGAGACGTTGCGGTCGAGGCGCCCTATAACTGCCGGTCTGAAGTCGATCCTGCCCCACTCGAGCTCGGCCCACGCGCGCGTGACGAGGGAGTCCCCGCCCGCACTGTCCGGCTGGCTCAACAAACCAGCGGGCTTGTCGACGCACCAGAGCCCGCCGCCCCTGTAAAGCGTGCGGAGTCCAAGGCGTTCGCTAACGCCGCTGCGGCTCGCGCCATACCCGGTTGGCGGTCTTGCGGCCTCCAATGCCCACGGAGCCGACACGGCGTCTCCCTCAGCCAGCCTGTCGGAGGGAGACGCTTTGGCGCCGTTCAGGCGAACGGCGCCCTCTCTGAGGGCCTTCATGATAGCCCCAAGGGGCACGTCCCTGTAGAGGCCCCGCAGGACGCGGTCGAGGCGCCTGCCCGCCTGATCCGCGGTGGCCTCGAAACCGCTCCCCCTCAGGAATTTTCACGCGCCTCTCGCGCATTCGGCGCTGCCACGCGCCAGAAGCGGCGCTGCGCCGCGAAGTGGAACGCGGAGATATTCTGGTTGGGCGCCATGTCGCGAGTCGCGTCCTTCCAGCAGAACAGCCTGAAATCCAACTCGTCGGCCGCCGACACGATGAGGGCCTCCGGCGTGGCGGGGAGCACCGGCGACCCGAACTCCTTCTGCCCGTGGTGGCTGAGCATGATATGTCCGATTTGGAGGCTGATCTCCGGGGAGAGGCGCGCGTCCTCGGCCAACCTGACGAACGCCGCGTATCCTATGGCGATATGGTCGATGACCGCCCCCGGGAGCGTTATCTCGGGTATCGGAGACATGGAGTACGACTCGGTTTTGCCCAGGTCGTGCAGCAACGCCCCAGCGACCACGATGTCGACGTCTATCTGCGGGTAGGAGTCGCGGTAGATCGAGGCCATGTTCTTCGCGGACTCCGCCACCGCCAATGTGTGCTCCAGAAGCCCGTTGGCGTACGCGTGGTGGTTCAAGACCGCGGCCGGTGCCTCCATGAACGCGCGCCCCATCGGCCCGCTGAAGATCCCCCTGAGGAAGTCCCTTATCTCCGGGCGGCACGCGTCGATCAGCGCGTCGAGCCTCGCCGACAGCACCGGCAGCGGCACGTCGGAATGGGGCATGTACTTCGACGGCGGATACCTGTCTGGGTTGAGCTTCGATATCGCGTTGAAGTTGTATTGGACCTGCCCCCTGAAATCCGCGGTCTTCCCGGTTATACCCACGGCTGCGCCCTTCAGTTCGTTGATCTGCGTCTCGCCCAGCATGTCCGGCTTGGCCTCGAGCTCCGGAGTGGACCTGTCCCACCACCCCGCGTCTGACCATATCTTCGCGGATATGACCCCCTGCTCGTCCGAGACGGTCATCTCCCAGTAGTGCTTCCCGTTCTTGTCCGTCCTCTTCATGACGCTGTTCACGACGTATATTCCCTTGAACGACTCCGACGAGCCAAGTTTGCGCACGTCGGACGTTTTGAGCAGCTTCGGCGTCAATGGCGCGTTCGGTGATGTCGGTGATGTCATTTCATCCATCCTTTCGGCAACTGTTGAGGGTATTTTAACATCTCATCGATCGCGGGGGCCGTCTGTAAAAAAATTTGGGGAAGTGGTAGAATAAAGTCCGTTTTACGCTTCATGCGCGTCAATATTTCGAGGAGATGATGACATGGCTCGTTATGCGGGACCAAACGATAAAATTTTTGACAGCTCAGCCGAGACGACGCCCTTCGACCTGTTCAAAGAGTGGGACGTTAAGGGCGCTGTCGCCGCGACTGCGGACGGAAGGGCAATCGATCTGCATACGCGCCTAACTGACAGCGGGACAATCCTGCCCATCTTGCCGGGCAGCCCGGAGGGGCTGGAGGTTATAAGGCACTCCACATCCCACCTGATGGCTCAGGCCATACTCAGGCTGTACCCGGGCGCTAAGTTCGGGGTCGGCCCGTCGATAAAGGACGGCTTTTACTACGACGTCCTCTTCCCGGTCCCCATATCCGAGGAGGACCTGCCCGTAATCGAGGCCGAGATGAAAAAAATATCCGGCGAGAAGCTGCGCATCGAGCGTGTGGATATGACGTCCGCCGAGGCGCTCGAAAAATTCGCGGGCGACCCCTTCAAGACGGAGCTCATAAACGACATAGGCGCCGACTCCGTATCCCTCTACGGGCAGGGGGAATTCTGGGATCTCTGCCGGGGGCCTCACGTGCCCAACACGGGATACCTGAAGCACTTCAAATTGCTCTCCCTGGCCGGTGCCTACTGGCGGGGCGACGAGAAGAACGTCATGCTCACCCGCATATACGGGACGGCGTTCGCGGACGCGGACTCGCTGAAGGAGTACCTGGCCCGCATGGAGGAGGCTCGCCTGCGCGACCACAGGAAACTCGGCCGCGAGCTGGACCTCTTCAGCTTCCAGCCCGAAGGACCTGGATTTCCCTTCTTCCACCCCAAGGGCATGGCGCTGATGAACACACTCATGGACTTCTGGCGCCGCGAGCACGCGAAGCGGGGATACAGCGAGATCAGGACGCCGCTGATCCTGGACAGGGGGCTCTGGGAGCGCTCAGGGCACTGGGATCACTACAGGGAGAACATGTACTTCACCGAGATCGACGAGCGCCCATACGCCATCAAACCCATGAACTGCCCGGGAGGTATACTCGTCTACAAGACCTCCATACGCAGCTACAGGGACATGCCGATGAGGGTGGCGGAACTCGGCACGGTTCACAGGCACGAGCGTTCCGGCGTGCTGCACGGGCTGATGCGGGTCAGGTGCTTCACCCAGGACGACGCGCATATTTACTGCGCCGAGGACCAGATAACGGACGAACTGAAGCGCGTCATGGAACTCGCTAACCACGTATACGGCGTATTCGGCTTCAAGTTCAGCGTGGAGCTGTCCACGAGGCCCAAGGACTTCATGGGGGAGCCCTCGAAGTGGGACCTGGCCGAGAGACGCCTGCGGGAGGCGCTGGAGAGCACCGGGACCAAGTACAGGATCAACCCCGGCGACGGCGCGTTCTACGGCCCGAAGATCGACTATCACCTAGAGGACAGCATAGGGCGCACCTGGCAGTGCGGCACCATACAGCTCGACTTCCAGATGCCCGAGAAGTTCGACATGGCCTATATCGGCGGTGACGGAGCGGAGCACAGGCCGGTGATGCTCCACAGGACGATCTTGGGCAGCATCGAGCGATTCATCGGCATCCTCACGGAGCACTACGCCGGGGCCTTCCCCTATTGGCTGGCGCCGGTGCAGGCGAGGATAATCCAGGTGAAGCCGGAGTTAGGTAAATACGCCTCGGAGGCGGAGGGCCTGCTCAAAAAAATAGGGGTCAGGGTCGAGCGCGACGCCAGGGACGAGAAGCTCGGCAAGAAGATCCGCGACGCGGAGCTGGAAAAAATTCCGTACATGCTCGTCGTCGGCGAGAAGGAGGCGGAGACGCGCTCCGCGTCGGTGAGGTCCAGAACCCGCGGCATCATAGGACCGACCGCGCTGGAGGACCTGGGATCCCTGCTCGGGGACGAGTTCAACCCACTCTTGGAGCGCTGAGGAAACGCTGATTGAAGAGGGGTCGTCAACACTTTTTCGGACAGAAAGTTAAGCAGCCAGATTTGTACTACTACGATACCAATGCTTCAACCACTCCAGCGGGCTAAGATAGCCCAGGCGTTTTTGGGCTCGTGGGGTGTTGTAAAAACCGTTGATGTAGGCGAACATAGCTTGGCGGGCCTGCTCTCTGGTCTTGAAATGCGTCCAGTGTACCGCCTCTTTTTTCAGGTTGGCGAAGAAACTCTCGCTCCAGGCATTGTCTCCGGGTTTACCTACACGAGAGAAACTCTGCCTGAACCCGAGGCGCGAGAGAAGCTGTTTTACCGCCTCCGACGTGTGAACCGCCCCGGGTTTTGTGTAGAGTTTTAGGGCTCTGTTTTTGAGTACTCCCTGATATCCATACCGTTACTATACCACGCTTCCTCGACCTGCGATGGGGTTTTGTATCCGTTACGCTCACTGATTCGGGAATTGTTGTAC
>JAISZL010000070.1 GCA_031269245.1 Synergistaceae bacterium
TTTTACTCATGCCAATTCGTGATCAATAGGCTGCTTTTGATGCGGCTCTCGCGGCTACCCAAACCTGTTTTTTTACACTTCACCCTTCAAACATTTGAGACATTTGATTGCAAATTGATATAAGCTGATTTTCACTCGATTCCCTGCATCGCCTTGAACCTGTCCAAGGGCATGGCTCTGTACTGCTCCGCAGGTTTTCCTGGCACGGATATCGCCCTGGCCGGGCAAAATCCGACGCACCTCTGGCATGATTGGCAGGACTTGCCAATGATCGCGGTCCCCGCTGAAACGAGGATGTTCTTTTCGGGGCAGAGCTCCCCGCACACCCCGCAGCCGGTGCATTTGTCCGAATCGACCGCTATGGGGAACAGCGAGTGAAACATGCGCCACGGTTTTTGTCCGTGAGCCAGGCGCGCTAAGAACCTCGATGCCAGCCCGTCCGCACCCCAGTTTGTTTCTCCGGTGCGCAGCAACGCGGCGAATTTTTTCACCTGCGTCTCCGCTCGCTCAATTCTCGCGCGGTTTTCCTCCACCGGTATCGTCTTGTTCGCGTAGTTCGAAGGCATCTTCACTATCGCGGCCCCTATCGGTTTGTATCCCTTGCCCTCCACGACTCGCCGAATCGGTCCCTCCATGCCTCCAGACATGCCCCCCATCGTCGCCAGGAAAAACGCCTCCCGCCCGTTCCCCTCGGGCAGCGAGTCGATGAACCTCCACGCGGTGGGGTACGTCGAGAAACACGCCAGCGGGACCGCCAAGCCAAGAGCAGAGTCCTCGGGTAGCTTGAACCCGTGGGGCCTGTCCATAGAGACGATCCCGACCTCCAACTGTGCGTGTTTGAGCTCATCCGCGAGAACCCCAGCCATGAGAAGCGTGTTGCCGGTTCCGGTAAATACGGCAAGTGTCACGTTTTTGCTTTTCAAAACAAAGTGCTCCTTTCGATATCTCGGCGAACGCGAATGATATGGCGCCAAAAAAGACGGCGGAATATGTCGATGCTCATAGTTCACGCCGCCGCGCGATTGTATGAACTTCCCCTTCTGGGCTCCCACGACCGCGCCCCCATCTGTTTGCCGGGGACCGGCGAGGCACCGCTGAACGTGCCAGTTCCGCCTCGGTTCAGCCCATGTAGCTGATCGAGAGTACCTGCTTCGGGCTGTTGGACCAGTTGGCCATGTAACCCTTGGACTCCAGCCATTCGACGAGCTCGTTCGCATTGTCCGGTGACAGTTTTTTCCCCTCAAGGTCGATGGTCAGCATACGAAGGTTGGTAGTGCCCTGGCACTTCGACTCCCGCTTTTGCGACAGCGCGCGCAAAATCTCCTCCTTTGCCTGTTCCACTGCCATGCACCTCCATAGTGTGTGATGGTCTAAATTAAAACGGCTATACTCAGATTATTTTAACACAGCTAACAAGCAATTAATCACCATACAGCATCGATTTATGACGGGTGCTTGCATTTACTTTATCGCGCACGGCGTAAGGCCGCGCACGCGAGGCGGTTTGATCAGCCGCTCCCCAGAGCTAAAACCGTTCGATTATGGGCCGACGGTGTGAGATTGGACCAACTCCTCTTCGGCCTATCACAGCCAGGCACATAAAAATAAAACTCAGTTGCATAGTTTGAATAGGTGAATTATCGCGAGATCCGTTATCGGCTTTCATGTTATTAAATATACTCAAGTATCATTGACAGCTGAGTAATTAAGTTATATTTTGAGGTTGTGCGACTGCTTTAATGCAATGATTTCAATTCTCGCACGAGGGGAGGGAGATCATTTTTTTGAGGTATAGCGGCGAGATCTATCCATGATTACTTTGAAAGGAGATATTGCGTTGAAAAGACCGGAACTGCTGAAAAAATATCAACTGTTCATTGATGGGAAATGGAGGGATGCCTCCGACGGCGGGACGTTCGAGACTACCTGTCCGGCTAACGGCGAGGTGCTCGCCTCCTGCGCGGAGGCGACCAAAAGCGACGTGGACGAGGCTGTGGATGCCGCTTGGAGGGCATTCAAGACGTGGAAGAACGTCGAGCCGATCGAGAGGGCCAAAATCCTGATGAAGATAGCCGACGCCATCGACGTGAACGCCGAACACCTGGCGATGGTCGAGTCGCTCGACAACGGCAAGCCTATCAGGGAGACGTTGAACGTTGACGTGCCCTTCAGCTCCGACCACTTCCGCTACTTCGCGGGCGCCGTGCGCACGGAGGAGGGCAGCGCATCGCAGCTGAACAACAACACGCTCTCCCTGATATTGCGCGAACCCATAGGGGTTGTAGGGCAGATCGTGCCTTGGAACTTCCCGTTCCTGATGGCGGCGTGGAAGCTCGCTCCGGTGCTGGCGGCCGGATGTTGCACCGTGTTCAAGCCGTCTAGCTACACGTCCCTCTCCGTACTCGAACTGGCACGCCTGATTGGCGACGTCCTTCCGAAGGGCGTGTTCAACGTCGTGACCGGCAAGGGCTCCAAGTCAGGTCAATATATCTTGGACCATCCAGGGTTCCGAAAGCTGGCGTTCACGGGCTCGACCGAGATAGGCAACAGCGTGGCCGCAGCGGCAGCGGCCAAGTTGATACCGTCCACACTCGAGCTGGGCGGCAAATCCGCCAATATATACTTCCCGGACTGCAAATGGGACATGGCGATGGACGGCCTCCAGCTGGGCATACTATTCAACCAGGGCCAGGTCTGCTGTGCCGGTTCGCGCGTCTTCGTCCACGAGGACATATATGACAAATTTTTGGCCGACGCGGTCAAGGCGTTCAACGCCATAAAGGTTGGTATGCCGTGGGACCCCGAGACCCAGATGGGCTCCCAGATTTACGAGGCTCACCTGAACGACATCCTCGAGTGCGTGGAGGAGGGCAAGCGCGAGGGTGCGCGCGTGATCTGCGGAGGCGAGCGGTACAAGGAAGGGGAGCTTGCGAAGGGTTGCTTCATGAAGCCGACGCTCCTCGCCGACGTCAACAACAAGATGAAGGTCGCGCAGAAGGAGATATTCGGCCCCGTCGCGGTCATCATTAAGTTCAAGACTGAGGAGGAGGTCATAGACATGGCGAACGACAACGTCTACGGTCTCGGCGGTGCCGTATGGACCCGCGACATCAACAGGGCCTTCCGAGTCTGCCAGGGGATAGAGACTGGACGCATGTGGGTCAACACCTACAACAGCATTCCGGCCGGCGCCCCGTTCGGGGGCTACAAGGCATCCGGGATCGGGCGCGAGACGCACAAGGTTATCCTGGAGCACTACACCCAGATGAAGAACATAATGATAAACCTCTCCGAGGCTCCATCCGGTTTCTACCCTAAGTAAGTAAAAGCGGGATTCGCCGTTATTGCTTGAGGCCCGGCAGGGAAATGCCCAAGCGCTAGCCTCCTTGCCGGGCCTCAAGCTCGGGCAAGCTCAAGGGGCCGCGCCCCGGATTTTCCCACCCCTGGGTGCGCGTGCGCGGCCAGCTCCGGGCAGCGCTGAAGCCGAGTGGTATGAGGGCTCATATAGGCTTGAAGGACGGCTCGCGGTTTTTGAAAAACGCGAGGTACTTAAAGCCGGCGGTTCTCATGTACTCGACCGCGGTTTTTAATTCGGCGCCCACATGCGACGAGTCATGCGAGTCGGAGCCGGTTGTCACGACCTTCCCTCCTGCCGCGCGAAACATCTTCAACACGTCGAGTGACGGCAAGGTAAAATCCATGCCGCGCCACAGGCCGGACGTGTTTATCTCTATGCCTAGATTTTTGGAGGCTATGGCCCTCAGGATCTCGCCGAGCTTGCCGTAGTACTTGGACGGATTGGCCCTGCTTCTCGTGAGCGAGTCCATGTAGCGCAACTGGTAGTTTATGTGCCCTACCACGTCGAAACAGCCGCACTCGACCAGCTCCTCCAGTTCCTCGTAATACAGGCTCATGATCGCGTCAAGGTTCTCGTGCCCATAGTCGATGTAGTAATAATCCGGCTGCCCGCGCGCGTGGTGCAGCGAGCCTATCACGAAGTCTATCTCGGGGTCGCGGGTCAGTTCGCGAGCGAACGGTGGATTATGATGGGGCTCGCCGAGTTCCACCCCGAGTGATATCTCCAGCCTCTCCCCGAAGATATCGCGAGCCCTACTAACATCGGACTTCAACCCTCTGACTACGTCAAGACACGCCTCAAGCCCCGTATCGACCTCGCAGTGGTCAGTGAAGGCTATCCCCGCCAGTCCGCACAACACCGCCCGTTCACACATTTCACGGACAGAGCAAGCTCCGTCGTGAGAGTGCTCGGTGTGGGTATGGCTATCGTAATATGGTGTCAATCCTCCCGTTTCAACGGCATCGACATACACCTGGGACCGCCTCTTCCCTTGCCGAGTTCAGAGCCGTTTATCTCGTACACCGTTACGCCGTTGTCACGCAGAGCCTTGTTGGACGCCGTGTTGCTTTCATACGTGACGACGACTCCGGGCGCTATGGCGAGCGTGTTCGTCCCGTCGTTCCACTGGTCCCTGGATGCCGCCACTGGGTCTCCGCCGCCGGTCTCTATGCTGCGTATTTTGTCCACCCCGAGGATTCTCTTCATGCAATCGAACAGATCGCGCGACTCCGTTATTTTCGCGAGTTTGCCATTTTCCTCGTAATCAAGCTCCCATACGCGCATGGTCTCGTGAACCCCAGGATAGATAGTAAACGCGTCCTTGTCAACCATCGTGAAGACCGTATCCAGGTGCATGTACGCTCTGTGCTTCGGTATGTCGAACGCCAGGACCTTCTTGATCCCGATGTCGGAGGCGAGCTTGCTGCCAACGGCCTGCACCGTGCCGGCGAGGCTGCGCTGGCTCACGCCTATCGCGACTACGTCGTCGTTCAGCACCAGGAAGTCGCCGCCCTCCACGGAGTTGGGGTGATGGTCGTTCTCGTTGTTGCCGGCACCGAAGATGATTTTGACGCCCTTGAACAGGGGGTGATGCTCGAAGATGTATCTGGCGTAAAGCGGCTCGCGCTGCCTGGCCGGGAACCTCATGACGGAGAGTATTACCGCGTTGTGGATGAAAAAGTACGGGTCGCGCTGGAAGTAGAGGTTGGGGAGGGGGTGGAAGAAGAAAGCGCTGTCCTCCGTGGAGGCGAAGGTGAGGCTCTTGACGTTGCCTATTCTCCTGAGCGCATCCTTCTTTGTCATGCCGCCGATCAGGGTCGCCGCGACTTCCTCGGGCGCCATCTCCATCAGCGCCCCCTTCAGCGTGACGGCCAGCAGCCTGTCGTGCGTCTCCATCAGAAGCGCGTCGTCAATGAGCCTGCTTCGGAGTTCCGGTTCCTTGACGACGTCGGCGAGGCAGTCCTGGAAGTAGATGACCTCGATGCTGTTCTTACGGAGCAACTCGGCGAACTCGTCGTGGTTCTCCTGCGCCCGTTCCACCCAGACTATTTCATCGATCAGCAACTCGTCTTTGTTGTCGATAGTTATGCACTTGAGCTCCTGCCCTGGTCTGTGGAGAAAAACTTTTCGCAGACGTCCTATTTCAGAACCGACGTATATTTCCTTTTTATCGCCCATTTCACTGTCCCTCCTTAAAGATAGAGTGTACCTCAAGAATCTTATCGGACATTCTACACAATACGTCAAAACTCGCAAGATGTAATTCCCTTAATTTTATATCGGTTCAACCATGTCCACAAAATAAGCTGTCATGCTGATTTCATGAATTTGGGCGATTCGCGATATATTAATCATACGATGGTCTTTACAAGTTTTCCTTCTTGTGGTTTAATATCAAATGTTAGCCTAATATAATTTATACATGCGCAATTCGGTCATTTGTCTTGTTGCTTGTCGAGGAGGTGAGGCGCGTTGGCGAGGGAGTTCATATCAGTTATGGGTCAAAGAAGCCAAAGTGTGAAGCGTTAAAACCAGTGAGCGTGTCCCATGAGCTACCGGAGCCGGCGGACACGCCGGATGTTTGCAATGAGGAACTTTATTTATGAAGGAATTTAAGCGTAACGGCAACAAATTTTCCTCATCCCCCCAGATTTAAGATACTAAGCGTTCTTGTGTTCGCGCTCGCCCTGCTCGCGGCTGGCTTTGTAATTGCCCCGGCACCTGCCGCCGCCGAGCTCCTGGGCACTATTGAACAGCCTCACGAAATCACGCAAAACAAATTTACGGCATTCAAGGCTTATGTCGAGGATAAAGCAAACTCTGACAAAACGATCCATGCCGTGCTCATTGAAGACATCGACGTTGACGGCTGGACCAACCCGATCGGCAGACGCGCTAATGAAACCATTTGTGCGTACAACGGCACGTTCGACGGGGGCAACCACAAGATCACGCTCACAAACACTGCCCTGAAGCACAATTCGCTGTTCGGGCTGTTCATGGTCGTCAGCAATGACGCGGTCATCCAAAATCTTTCAATGGACATTACCGGCAGCCCCGAGGGTACTTTCTCTCCTAGCTCGATATTCTCCATAGCGCGGGATAACTACGGCACGATCAAGGACGTCAAGGTGGACTGCGATATTACCAGGGGGGGCTGGCAGCGGTCTCATAAGCGGGGGCGTCGCCAACAATTATCCTACAGGGAGGATCTTGCGCGTCACGGTTGACGGAAAGATCAAGAGCGTCAATACGAATTATTGCGCGGGCATCGCTAGCAGGAGCTATACCGGCTCTGTGATCTCCTATTGCGTGAACAACGCAACCGTCAGGGGCGCGGCAGCCGGTGGGCTCGTGGCGGAGTTGAACGGCCAGTTGGAGTACAGCGCAAATTACGGCGACGTGATCGGGTCCAGTTACGGCATTGGCGGTCTAGCTACGGTAATCAACTCGTCATCTGTGGACTCCTCGAATGGGGCGAATATTTACAACTGTTACAACGCTGGCAATGTGCACGGCGCCCTGATGCTGGAAAGTACATAGGGGGACTCATCGGAGCACATGGGAGTGCCTTCCAGCGGAACCACGGGATCGTGAACAGCTTCAACTACGGTCAGGTAATTGTAACCGCAGGCGGCGACAAGCGCGCCGCTATCATCGGAACCCCTTAGAGCCTGTCTAAAAACTCTTATTTGTGGTGTATCATATAAATGGTCAAAGCATACGCGGATGGGAGAGGGTAAATGTGCGCCAGGCATATGACAGTGATGTAAGCAGGGAACAGTTTGCCGCGATTTCGCGGGAACTAGAATCCACAAAGAAGAAGACGCGGCCGCGCAAGGTTGATCTTTATGAGATTTTTTGCGCAATATTGTATCTGTTAAAGAATGCTTGCGCG
>JAISZL010000079.1 GCA_031269245.1 Synergistaceae bacterium
TTTTTTTTGGATGTCGAGGCAAGCGCGCTATAATACTCCAAGCGGGTGTCATTGTAATGCGTGGTCAGAAGATGAGCCGCCGTCAGCGGTATCCCAGAGGACATCAACAGCCTAAATTCAAGCATCCGCGCGTTGCGCCCATTCCCGTCGCCGAACGGATGGATCCAAGCTATGTACAAATGCGCGACGATCGCCTTCAGAATACCCTCTATGGCTTTGTGGTACGCGTCTATCCCCCAGTCGCCTTCCAGCCAATCGAACAGCCTGCAAAGCAGGTACTCGCAATCTTCAGACGGAGCCCCGAGGTAGTTTCCGACGCAGACTGAGTGCTCCCTGATTTTGCCGGGGACAACGCTTTCCCCTGTCCTCAAATCCCTTAAAATTAATTCATTGTCGCTTAAAAGCTCGTCCAGCCCAGCCGCGCATGAGCCGTTTTCGTCAACATCGGCGATTATTGCGTTATATGCCCCAATGACGTTTTGTACTTCTTTTTTCTGGTATTCTTTTGAGCGTGGAAAATCATCGGTTTTGTTGTCCAGTATTTTTTCTATCTCCTCTTCCGACAAGGAATTGCCTTCTATTGCGGTTGTCGCCTGGGCGCCTTTTCGCAAGGAAACTTTGTTGAGTTCTTTTTGTTTCTCTGGCCGCAAAGGGATCCCAGCCAGATGGCGGCATTTTGACTCAGCCGCCCCCAGGAGCACCCAAAGGCGGTACGGGATATTTTGGCTAAGGTCAAGCTGGAATTTGATCCATGTATGAGAAGTCAGATATTTCCTGTTATTAGGCATTGTGGTTTGTCCACCTCTTTTATCGATACAACCTGATGTTAAGAGGAATATTATGTCATAAAATGTCCAAATGTAAAGAGTTTAATGCTCATGTTTTTGCCCTCAGCTCATCTAAGTAATCCGCCCACCACTGCATCATCCTCCGGCGCTCCGGTAGATACTCAGCATGGTTGTACGTCCCCCGGATTCTATTTTTTTCGACATGGGCAAGTTGTCGCTCAATGGCATCGCCGGACCACAGCCCGGATTCATTGAGTAAAGTGCTTGCGGTATGGCGGAATCCGTGGACGGTCATCTCGTCCGAACCGTAGCCCATTGAGCGCAGCGCGGCGAGCAATGCTATGTCCGAAAGCGGCCTGCTGCCTGACCTCGTCCGTACAGAGGGAAAAACATATTTACCATGCCCAGTGTGACTCTTCAATCTCTTGGGACATTCTAACCTTAGTCAAGAGAGTATCTAAATACTGCAAATAAGGGTTTTCTCGGATCATCGCCGCAGTCTCTTCGTCCGAAAAATTATACTCCCGCTGGAGCAGGATGCTGCCTAGCGCCAAACGGGCCGGCTTCGCTACGTTACCTTCTTTGCTTGAAAACAGGCCCGAATAGCGTTTCTCTATTTCATCACACGGGATGAGCATCGCTTTTTTAACCCACCTGTTCTCAAGATCCAATTCGAGCCCAAGCGGCTGATTGAAATCGTCAAAGTTTATTTGGCGGTCCCTTCGCTTGTACATTTTGACCCTCCAAGTGCAAGGTTTTTGAGCGGTCCTGCCCTTTTTGCCCGCACTTATTTTATCACAAAACCACTCTTAATGTTGATTGTTACTGCTTTTGTGAGTTGTGCGGCAGACACTAAGCACAGAAGATTTTAGGTTTCCCGATTGACCACTCTTTCCTGACGTACAAGAAGGAGGCCGGCCGGTTTGGGTATCAGGTCGGCAAAATCTCCCTGAAAGAGAGACATGTCACATTCAATAAGCTGGAGAGCTAAATCGTCAGTTGAAGACAAAATATCTCAAGGAATGGGAATCAGGGCTCATTCACGGGAACAGGAGGCGCAAGCCGCAAAACGCCATGCCGGAAGAACTCAGGGGGAGGGCGGCCAGGCTGTACGAAGAGGGGATCTCCTCAAATACATTATTATTTTTGCCGTTCCCTTCGCTCCTGTAACAAGCATACCATATCGCGGAGATCACGGTAGAATTTATGCCTGTCCGCGCCGCATCGCCCATCGTGAGGAATTTTGCCTGGTTTGGCGGCTGGTTTTGAATTGCCTCATGGTTTGCTGACGATGCCGCGCGATTTCTGGTACAATGACCTCGAATCACCTGTCAATTTTAAGGGGGTAGGAGTGGGTCTACTACTGGCTCGCTGACTCGCCCGAGATCTATGATGCGGGCCGGCGCGCGATAGAGCGGTTCGAGAGGTCCATAGAGGACTGCCCGATTATAAAGAGGGGCTATGACATGACAGGCGAGATCCTGGATAACGAGCGCGAGAGGTATGGTGTGGATGGTTGCGGCGTCTCCGACGAGTTCCATTCGCCCGAGTCGATTGACTGATGTTTTGAGGGTAGGGGGGAGGTAGGCTCCGCTGTCGACCAAGGACTGGAAGAACACCTCTATCTTTCGCAAGGCGCTCAACTCGCTGAACGGTTTCCGTGTCGCGCTGCTCAAGGAGAAGGCAGTGATGCAGGAGAGCGTCGCCTTGGTGGCGGCCATACTGGCGTCGATCGGCTTCGGCTGCGAGCCGCCCCAGGTCTTTCTGGTGTTCCTCGCGTGTCTGCTGCCGATCACGCTGGAGCTGGTGAACTCGGCCATGGAAATTTTCATGGACCACGTGCTGGGACCCACCTATCGCGAGGAGATAAGACGTGCCAAGGACATGCTGTCCGCCGCGGTCTGCCTGGCGTTGCTGATAGGGTACAGCGGGTCCGTCTGGATCATCTTCTTCGCGAAAAAATGACGGCCGGGGTGTTTCGGCTGAGAGTCAATACGCCTTCTTGTGCTATCGCGATAAGGATAAATCGGAATAAACGAAACGCCGCCGGATTGGAATCATTCGGCGGCGTTTCGTTTTATTTTGAAGTGATACCAAAGCTATAAAACAATCAGTTCCTTCGGGAACGACGTGAGCACCCTGTGACCGCTTTCGGTGACCAGCACCGTATCTTCTATGCGGATGCCGCCCCATCCGGGTTCGTAGCTCCCTGGCTCTATCGTGATCACCATGCCGGGCTCCAGCGCGGCGTCGGAGTTCTGCCGCAGGGACGGCTCCTCGTGTATCTCGAGGCCGATCCCGTGCCCGATCCCGTGCTCGAATGTCCTATACCCAGCGTCCCTTATTATCGAGCGCGCGCGCTCGTTTATATCCCTGCCGTTCGCGCCCGGGGCGACCATGGCGAGGCTCTCGATCTGCGACTTGAGGACGGTCTCGTAGACATTCCTCTGCCGCTCCGACGCTCGGCCGCAGACGAATGTGCGCGTGGTGTCCGACCTGTAGCCCTCTCGCTCCGCTCCGTAATCAATCAGGATGAAGTCCCCGACGCGCAGTTCCACGTCGCGGCGCGAGTTGGCGTGGGGCTGCGACGCCCGCGCCCCGAACAGTACCATCGTGTCGAAGGACACATCCTCGGCCCCATGCCTCTTGAGCCTGTAGTCCAGCTCCGTTTTGATCTCCAGCTCGCTCGCGCCGGGCTTGATGCACCTCGTGAGGTCCTCCAGTGCCGCGTCCGCGATGCGGCAAGCGTTGGATATTTTCTCTATCTCGAAGTCGTCCTTTTTCGCCCGAATTCCCTCCACGAGGGATGATACGGGAACCATCCCAACCCCATATTCGGACAGCTTCCCGGATATGTCCTCGTGCTCCCCCCACGTCATGTCGTCCCGCTCGAAACCGACGCGCGAAAAGCCGCGCTCGCGCGCGACGCGCGCTATGACGTCCCCCAGCGGGGGGTGCGGAAAGCGGTGGGGCACTATCTCAGCGCTCCTGCACGTGGAGGCGCCCAGCTCGGTGTATCTGGAATCGGCTATCAGGAAATTTCCCCGGCTCGAGGCTATCATATAGCAGTCCTCCCCGGGGAAACCCTCTATGTACATCTGATTGACCCGCTTGGTCAGCAGGATGGCGTCGATGCCGGACGCGAGCAGAGCCTCGTTCAATCGCGCCTGTCTGTCTGTCATGAGCTATTCGCCTCCTTCAAGGAATGGCGTTAATAAATACCAAATCGGAACGCTGGGGCGTATGAACGTCATCGGGATATTTCGCCGTGTGTTATTTTTCCCCAAGCAGCTTCTCGACGCTCTCGTAGTATGGGTCTATCGAGTCCCTGAACGACGTCTCGCCCCTCCACAGCGGGAAGTCGAACAGCGGGGCGTGCGGGACCGTAGTGTCCCCGGACTTTGCCGGGTGGGACCTAAGGTATTCCAGCTCCGACGGCAGATCCGCGGCGCCGTAAAATGTCGTGTCGACGGCCAGATCCTTCGTCCTCCCCGGACTCGGCGGCTCGTGGGTTTTGCCGCCAGCGTCCGGGCAGCCCATGCCGCGAGGGGTGTCCTCGTCCGTGGGGTCCATGGGCTCGATGGGGGCGGTCAGGCTGGAGAGCAGGCTCTCCTTGTCGAAACCCCTCACCTGGAGCAGCAGGAAGGGATCGTGGTCGAACGCGGCGGACGCGACGTAGAGCACGGCCAGGATGTGCTTGCAGACGTGCTCCGGCTCCGGGCAGGTGCATTGAAGCTGGCTCCTCGCGTAGTCCTCGGGCATCAGCGCGACGCCGGACGCGGTGAAAATTTCGTTCAGCTCGCGCGGCATCTCCCCGGACAAGAGGAGCGCCTTGTATATCGCCCTCTCCGACAATCCGCGCTTTACCTCCTCCAACTGACAGCTATCCGGCACAGGGTAGTAGAGCCTCACGTGGTAGGGTATCTTGCGCCGCCCCTGCACGCGCGCCTCGATCAGGCCGGGGGAGACGCTGAACTCGACGACCTTGCCGGACTTGACGTAGTTCTTCGCGGCGCCCTTGGGTTTTGACGCCGCTATCCGCTCTATGTAGCTGATGAAGCACTCGGTCCACCACTGCGGGTCCTCGAATTCCAAGCAGGCCTTTATGCCCCTGCGGCGCTGGAGGTCCAGCTCGCGGCGCGACCCGCACGGCGCCTCCTGGGGTTTGAGTTTGGCGTCCATTACGATCGGCCCTCCTTCAGCTTTCGAGCGCGCTCGGCGAGAGCGAGATGAGCCTGCGCAGCTCGCGGTCGGACATCTCCGTGATCCAGCGGTCGCCGCTCTTGGCCACGACCCTTTCGGCGATCTCCTTTTTCGACTCGGCCAGCTCGTCTATGCGCTCCTCCAAAGTGCCGCGGCAGCAGAAGACGTGGACCTGCACGTTTCGCGTCTGGCCTATCCTGTACGCCCTGTCGATAGCCTGAGCCTCCACCGCCGGGTTCCACCATCGGTCGAACATGACGACGTGGTTGGCCCGCGTGAGATTGAGGCCGACGCCGCCGGCCTTGAGCGACAGCACGAAGAACCGCGGACCGGTTCCCTCTTGGAAGCGGCGGATCATCTCGTCGCGCGCGTCCCTGGACATCGAGCCGCGGAGGAAGAGAGCCTCCCTGCCGAACCTCTCCTGCAGCTGGTACTTGAGGATGTTTCCCATCTCCACATACTGCGTGAAGACGAGCGCACTGTCGCCGGCCTCGAACATCTCCTCCGCCAGCGACATGAGGCGCTCCAGCTTCGACGACCTCTCGCACGCCATGTCACCGTCATGAGCGACGAGCGACGGATGGTCGCATATCTGTTTCATCCGGGTGAGCCCGGCCAGCACCATGCCTCTGCGCCTTATGCCGCCGGCGTCCGTTATTTCGCGGCTCAGGTTGTCTGCGATCTGGGAGTAGAGCTTGGCCTGCTCTCGGGTTAGGCCGCAGTACACCTTCGTCTCGATCTTCCGGGGAAGATCGGGGACTATGTCCCCATCAGTCTTCATCCTGCGGAGGATGAAGGGCGCGACGGTCCTGCGCAGGTTGTCGAATATCGACGGGTCGCGTGCCTCCGGCTTGACGTATATGTCGGTGAACTCGCGCCTGCCGCCGAGCGCCCCCGGCATGAGGAACTCCATTATCGACCAAAGGTCGCCCGCGTGGTTTTCTATAGGTGTGCCGGTGAGGACGACTCTCCAGCCGGACTTTATACCCCTCGCTGCGCGTGCCTGGCGCGTGTCGGGGTTCTTGATGTTCTGCGCCTCGTCCAGTATCACGCCCATCCAATCCACCTGGTTGTAGAGCGTGAAGTCCCTGCTGAGCAGCGCGTAGCTCGACATGACGATCGCGGCGCGCCCGGCCGAGGACGCGAACTTGGCCCCTCTTGCCCTCTCCCTGCCGTGATGGAGGTAGAACGGCATCTTCGGAAAAAAACGCCTCAGCTCCATCCTCCAGTTTTCCAGCACGGACGTGGGGCAGATCAGGAGCGACGGGCGCACGTCCCCCTTGTCGCGGTGATGCTGTATCAGCGCCAGCGTCTGGATCGTCTTGCCGAGCCCCATGTCGTCCGCGAGGCACGCTCCGAGGCCGAGGTCCGAGAGGAAGGACAGCCAGGAATACCCCATCCGCTGATAAGGGCGCAACTCCCCCCTCATGCTCTTGGGCGGCGGAAGCTGTTCGTATGCCCTCCCGTTCATGAGGGTCCTGTAGACCGCCTCCAGCTCCGGGGCGTCGGTGAAACCGTCTATGCGGGGGTCCCTGGCGGCGAGCCGCATCGCCTCCTCCGCCGTCAGGCGCGTCGGAAGGCTGTTTATGTGCCGGATGACGTCGGACAGATGGTCGGGTCGTATGAACGTCCATTCGCCCCTGATGCGCAACAACGACGGCCCGCCCGACGCGACGAGCCAGTGCTCCTCGTCGGTGAGGACGGACTCACCAAGCGCTAGTTCCCACTTGAAGACCGCCCTCAGGTCCACGTGCTCGCTTGCTGAGCCCGCGTTCGGGACGAACCTCCCCCTGATAGCGAGCCTCTTCGACGAATTCGCCCTCCACCACTCTGGATAGGCAACGCTCGCGCCCATGCTCGTCATCAGCGCGGCGTGGCTTTCTAGAAAACGAGACGCTTCCTCCGTGGAGAGGTCGCATCCGGTCGGAGCTGGGAGGTCGAGGCTGTCGCGGACCGGACGGAAGATCGAGCCGGCGCGCCCCAGCATCAGCAGCAGGTAGCGCCTCATGCAGTACCCCCACATCTCGCCGGAGCGCCGCTCCCTGTAGGTCCACACGGTTCGGGCCGGGATGTCGTCCCCGGTGTTGAGGTACTTCAGGGCGTATTCGAGCCTCCACGGGCCGGCACCGGGCTCCGCTGCCTCCGACAGCTTGAGACGCAGCTTGAAAGGCGCGTGCGCGAACCACTCGTACCTGCTCCACCACTCCCGGACGTCCTGGTATATGGACTCCAGCGACTGGCTCAGACCCTCCGCGTCGCCCAGCCAGCCGAGCGAGCGGATCCAAAGCGTGTGGGGGTTGAGCGCGCTCACGATCTGTCCCCTCCGTTTTAATTCGGTCTGGGAGGTGTTCTTAGGAGCCGCGTTTTGAGCGTCGGGCGATCCGTTCGCCAGCGCCCTGGTTATGTCCCCGTTGGGCGGCGGGCCGGCGCTCGCTCCCCTGAGCTTTCGCGTCCACGAGTGCCTTATGACGCCATCCATGAAGGAGTCGAATATGTTCCACGTCACGGCCTCGCCCGATGACGGCGGAGCGCCGTTCAAGCGGGCGCGCAGTATGTCCGGGACCATGTTGGTGAGCCGGCGGAACCTCTCGGCATCGGTTCCCATGAGGATCGGCCGCCACACCGACTCGTAGAGGCGGTGTCCGTCCTCGGTCTGTGAGGCGCGGATGTCGGGGAGAAACCGCCCCCTCTCGAGCAGCGACGCGGCCAGCGAGCAGCACTCCGCGATATAGCACAGGTCGAGTGCGGCCATTATTCCGGGTGCCAGGAAACGTCCGTCACCGGAGGTCTCGTCGCCGTCCGCGAAGATGGGGAGCATGTCCGCCAAGCCGATGGCGTCGATCGGTACGGCGTCAACACGCCACGCGATCGTTAGGCGCTCCGCGCCGCGTTTCGCGCGGGCTCTCGGCAGCTCGCCCAAGAGGGGCGTGGATGGCAGGGGGTATTTATCAGCGCACGAGGGAAGCGTTATCTCCATCTTTTCGCTGCCGTACTTGACGAAGGATTTGAACCCGATTTTCCTGAGCGCGCCTGTTATTCCGCCTGAGCCCGGATCCCACGGGTGGTCGCTCGCTCGCTCGGTGCCAGCCCGGCGCGGGCCGCGCAGATCATCCGGGGTGAACGACCGCTCGCCCCAGACGAAGAACTCTTTTGAAAAACCTCCGTGCAAAACAATCAAAGCCTAACCTCGCGGGATGAAGTTACGCCTAGTCGTCAAAACAGCTTCCCCCTATGAATTCCCTGAGTATCGAGAGGTTAGGCACGTTCTCTGATGGTATGACGGGGGCGAAGCCGAGTGTCGAGAGGAGGCGTGACGCCTCGCCGTATGCCGGCGAAAGTTCCGGTATAGCCCGCAGAAGGGGTTCGACGTAGCCCTTGAGTACGGATATCTCGTAGGCCAGCGACGTGTTGAAGAGGACGTCCGCCCTCTCCTCGTATGGGAATATGTGCTTGTGCGACCCCTTTATGACGGACGGCCACATCAGAATCGTGTGCTCCGGGCCGTAGCCCCTGGTGCGGTAGTCCCTGACCATCCTGCGGAGCAGCCGGGTGTCGGTCGTGCCTATCCTGTTGTGTGAGTCGAGGTTGACGCCGGTGAGGGGGGATATGAATATCTTGTACTTCTTCTCCTGCGGTATGTCGGCGGTCAGCCTGTCGTTCAGCCCGTGGATCCCCTCGATTATGAGAATGTCGCTCGGCGAGAGTCTGAGCCTCTTTCCCTTCTTGCGCGTGCCCAGGATGAAGTCGAACCTCGGCAGCCGCACCTCCTCGCCCGCCAGGAGGGCGTTCAGGTGCTCGTTTATGAGGTCGAGGTCGAGTGCCTCCAGCGCCTCGAAGTCGTAGTCGCCGTGCTCGTCGCGCGGCGTGTCGTCCCGGTCGACGTAGTAGTCGTCCAGCGCGAGCGCCACCGGATTCCTGCCTTTTACCTGGAGCTGTATCGAGAGGCGCTTCGAGGTGGTGGTCTTGCCGGAGCTGGACGGCCCGGCCAGGCAGACGAGCCTCACGTCGGACCGTTCTATTATCTGGCTCGCTATTCGCGAGAGTGCCTCGCTGTGGAACGCCTCAGAGATGAGTATCAGGTCGAGCGATTTCCCCAGCGCGACCCGCTCGTGAAGGCTGTCCATCGTAGATAGCCCCAATACGTTGAGCCAAGTCGAGTACTCTCGGAACACCTCCATGAGCTTCGGCACCACCTGCAGCGGCTGGAGTTCGAGAGAGGCGGTTATCGACGGAAAGCGGAGGAGGAGGCCGGGCGAGTAATAGTTGAGGTCGAACGTCTTCACCATGCTCGTGGAGGCGGCCAGGGGCACCCCGAAGTATCCGTAATTGCCGGCGCACCTGTATAGCATGATCGGATCGGTGCCGGTCCACTGTATGAGCTTCGCCTTGTCCGCGTCGCCCTGCCGCTCGAAGATCCGCCGCGCCTTGTCGAGGGGGAGGGTGGCCATCTGTATCGGAAGCGAGGACGAGACGAGCCTGTTCATCTCGTCCTTAACCTTGAGCGCCTGCTCCTCGGTGGCCGCTTCCCCTATTATCTCGCAGTAGTAGCTGTCGCTGGTCGAGTAACGCACCGCGATGTCCTTCGATATCGCTCGCTTGCATGCCAGCGAGAGCAGAAACGTCAGCGTGCTCCTGTATATCTCCATGCCCTCGAACGACGAGGTGTCCACGAATTCCACGTCCGCGTCGTCGTCAACGACCCAGCTCATGGGGCGGAGTATGTGATTGACCCGCCACGCGACTACCGTGTTGTTGCCCTCGTTCTCCGAAAGAGCCAGGACCTCGTGCCCCATTATCGGCGTGTCCGAGGAAATGTCACGGACGCCGCCGTTCCGGGCGACTTTGATGTTGAAACCCATAGAGATTCACCTCGCGCTAAAACGTCACCATATCCTGTGAGGGTAAAGTATAATCTATGTATGCGCACTCCGATAAATTTTATCCATTTTATCAGCATGACGGAATTCGTCAAATAAAAACTCGCCGCTTGATTCGCAGGACATCGCCGCCGGCTGGGATCTGGGATCGAATTAAAAGAGAGGAGGGGTAAAACAGGATGAATATCGCGGGAGCGCACAGGTCGCGGAGGTTATTGACGGGGGCTTTGATCGCCTTATATGCGGCGGCGTCCGTCCTTTGCGGGGAGGCGTTTGCCCGCGCGAGGTACGTCTTCCTATTCATAGGTGACGGCATGGGCGCCGCGCAGAGGAACGCAGCGGAGTTGTATCTGGCGGGTATGAGGGAGGCGCTCGGCGACGATTCGGCCCGTGAGAGCCAGCTCGTCATGAACTCCTTTCCGTCGAACGGTATGATACGGACCGATTCGCTCTCCGGAGTGACTGACTCCGCGGCGGCCGGCACGGCTTTGGCCACCGGGCGCAAGACGGTGAACGGGGCCGTCGCGATGAATCCGTCGAGCGGTGAGAAGTTCCGCTCCGTCGCGCGCGCGGCGAAGGACAGGGGGATGAAGGTGGGCATCGTCACATCGGCCTTTCTGCAGGACGCCACGCCCGCCGCGTTTTTCGGGCACTCGCGGAGGAGGACGGAGTATCGCTCTCTTGGGATTCAGCTCTCGGAGAGCGGCTTCGACTACTTCGCCGGCGGGTGGCTGCCAGACTCCCGCGCCGGGGGAAAGGACGGCACGAACCCGCTTGCCGCGGCGGCCTTGGGCGGCTACGAGGTCACGAGGACCGCCGGGGAGTTTCGAGCCCTCACGCCTGGCAGCGGGAAGGTGCGCGTCCTGTCCATCCACCCCAAGACCTCGGGGGGCTACATGCCGTGGGCCATCGATGGGGACGACGCTGGGGTCTCGTTAGCGGACTTCGTCGACAAGGGGATATGCCTGCTGGACGGGGAGGGAGGCTTTTTTATGATGGTGGAGGGAGGCAAGATCGACATCGCGTGTCACGCCAATGACGCCGCAGCGGCGGTTGGCGAGGTGATGGCGTTCGACCGGGCAGTCGGGCGGGCTGTCGCGTTTTACAGGTCCAGGCCCGGCGAGACCCTAATAGTCGTCACGAGCGACCATGAGACGGGCGGCATGACGCATGACGCGTCCGGCGGTGCGCCGCTCTTTTACAGGGCCCTCTCGACGCAGAAGGGGTCGTACTCCGCCTTCGAGCGCACTGTGTCGCCCAACGGGTACGCCAAATTCGGCGGCGCGTTGGCGCGCGCGCGCGCGTTTTTCGGGCCGGGCGTCGGGGATACGAAGGAAACGCGCGCCGCGCACGCGCTGAGCATGACGCCGAAGGACCTCCGAGGGGCGAAGGGGGATGAATACAAAAAATTGTATGCCACATACGACCCGTTCACCGCCGCGTGTCTCAGGGAGTTCAACGCGAGCGTCGGGATAACGTGGACGACCTTCTACCACACCGGCAAAGACATACCGGTGTCCGCGATCGGCGCGGGGGCGGAGAGATTCTCGGGCGAGTACGAGAACACGGAGATATGCCGCAAGATCATGGAGGCCATGTCGGATTGACCCTCCCGCCAAGGGGCGTACGCAACCTTCAGACCCGCCGGGAACCGCGCGCCGCGATGCCGCCTCTCATGCGGATCATAACAATTCCCTGCCAAAGCCAATATCACCCCTCCGAACGGATCCACTCGAGGTGCAGGATCGGGTATGGGTTGCCCATGCCGTCGAGCGGCGAGCGCCCCGTCACCTTGCAACCCAGCCTCATGTAAAAGTCGAGCGCTCCGAGGTTGCTCTCGTTGACGTCCAGGCGATGGGCGTTCATCTCGAACACCGCGTGCCAGAAGAGGCGCTTGCCTATACCCCTGCCCATGTACTCCGGGGCGACGAAGAGCATCTCTATCTTGCTGCCGGACACGCCGGCGAAGCCGGATATTTTACCGATGTCGTCCCTCACCAGCACGATGTCGGTATTCGGCAGCAACTTCTCACGGACGACGGTCTTGAGCGCGTCTATGTCGGAGGAGGAGAGAAAGTGATGAGTCTCGCGCACGGATGCCTCCCACACGTCCGCGATCTCGTCGTAGTCGCCCTCTCCAGCGGCTTGAATTTTGACGGTGGAGTGTCCCTCTATCCATTGCATAAAAATCACTTCCGTCTCTTTTTGGGCTGGTTGTTTTGTAATTATAACCTCAATCGCTCAAAAAACACGCTGATGACAAAACCATTGGACAGGGCGTTACTTTTTGAATCTGACCACGGTTATCCCGATGCCGCCCTCCGTCGCCTCGCCTAGCCTGAAACTGGCGACGTAGGGCAGGCTCTTGCAGAGGGAGTGGACCTCGCGCCGCAGCGTGCCCGTTCCCCTTCCGTGGATGACCGTCACCTCGCCGAACCCGGCGCGGTACGCGCGGTCGAGGTATCGCTCGGCCATCGGCATGGCCTCGTCCAGCGTCATGCCGCGTATCATTATCGAGGCGGGAACGCCCAGCGGCGACGGGGGTGTGGATATTTTGACGGACGGGCCGCCATCCGCGCCGTTGAATCTTATGCCGCCCCCGCTTGAAATTTTTTCGAGTTTTTTGGCCATGCCCCTCTCCGTCCCCGTGGCGCGCCGGAGCATCTTGAGGGGTATCTCCATCTTGGCCGCGCCGGCCGTCACCACCGCCTTGTCCCCCCGGATCTCCGAGAGCGTGCACGATGCCGCTTGCGTCATGCCGACGACGACGACGACGTCTCCCGGCTCCAGCGGGCGCTCGTCGGGTTTGCTGCGATGCTGGGTTCGCTCGTCCTCGCGGTGGTCCGCCTGCTCCTTTATCATGTCGAAGTGTTTTTTGGCCCGCCCGAGTTTTCTCGACGCGTCCTTCCTCGAAGCCCCCTCTATCGTCCTTATCAGTGACTTCGCCGACGTCTCCGCGTTCCGCACGATGCCGATCGCCTTTCTGTCCGCGTCCTCCAGCATCCTGTCCCGGCGCTCGGCGATGTCCGCAAGCTCCGCCTCGTACTCCGCGCGCGCGCGCGCCGTTTCGAGCCTCATCTCCTCCAGCATGGCTCCCTCCCGCTCAATGGCCGTCCTCCTCTCCTGCAACTCGCCAATTATGTCCTCCATCGAGACCTCTTTGCCCTGGAGAGCCTCGCGGGCGCGGCGGAGTATATCACCCGGCACGCCGAGCCTCTCCGCTATCAGGAGGGCGTTGCTCCGCCCCGGTATCCCGACGAGCATCCTATAGGTGGGGGATAGCGTCACGGCGTCGAACTCCACGGACGCGGACTCCACGCCGGGGCGCGTCAGCGCGTAGCGCTTGATGGGGTTGTGATGCGTCGTGGCGAGCACGAGGGAGTTCTTGCTCTGGAGCGCGTCGAGTATGGCTATCCCCAGCGCCGCTCCCTCGTCGGGGTCGGTGCCCGCGCCCAGCTCGTCGAGCAGTATCAGGGAGCCCTGCGAGGCCTCGGCGAGTATCTTCGTTATCCGCGATATGTGGGCGCTGAAGGTGGACAGGTTCTGCTCTATGCTCTGCTCGTCGCCTATGTCGGAGTATATGTCGTCTATCCCGCCGAGCGCCGAGCCCTCGGCCGCCGGGATCGGAAATCCGAGCCACCCGAGCGACGCGCAGACGCCCGCCGTCTTGAGCGCGACGGTCTTGCCGCCGGTGTTGGGGCCGGTCACCACCAGGACGCGGAATTCCTCGCCGCAGGATATGTCGATCGGTACGGCCGCGGCGCCGAGCAGAGGGTGGGCCGCCCCACGGAAGCTGAAGCGCGCGCCGTCCTCCAGCACCGGCATGTGCCACCCGTCGCGCCGCGTCTTCTCCGACAGGGCGTAGAACAGATCGATCTGCCCCAGGACGCGCTCCGCGTCGAGGATGGCCTGAGCGCGCGACAGCACCAGCTCCGTGAGCTTGCGCAGTATCCTGCGCTCCTCCTCCTTCTCGTCCTCCGCGCACGCGGCGTACTCGTTGTTGGGACCGACGAGCGAGTGCGGCTCCATGTATACGCTGTTGCCGGAGCCGGATCTGTCCATGACGATCCCGGGGAAGTTCGATATGGCGTCCTGCCTCACCAGCACGGCGTGCCGGCCGTTGCGGAGGGTCAGCACCCTCTCCCGCAGCATCCCCGATATAGAGGCGTCGTTCAGCAGGTGGGTTCCCTTGCGGCGTATCTGGTCGCGTATCGCCCTCATCCGCTCGCGGGTGCGCCTCAGCCTGTCCGACGCGCGGTCCTGAAGCCTTCCGTCATCGTCGATCACGGAGAGGGCCTCCTCCTCATGCGAGAAATCACGCAGATCGCGCGTCAGCAGGGAAAATATCGGCCACTCCGAGCGCGCTTCGTTGAGCGCGTCCTTCATCCTGCCTGCCCCGAGCAGCAACGCGCGCACCCGCGTCAGCTCCTCGCCCAGCAGTATCCCGGACGCGCGCGCCTCGTCGAGGCAGCGTTCGACGGACGAGAGCTTGGAGTTCCACGGCAAATCGCCCCTCGCGTCTCGGTAACACTCCACGGCGCGGAACAGCTCTTGCCTGTCGGTAAGCTCGTCCATGCCGCCCGCGGGCTCGACGGAGGCGATCCTCCTAGCTCCCAGGTCGCTGCGGCAATAGCGTCTTATTATGTCGAGTATTTTGGATATCTCGAGCGATCGATACGCGGATTCGTCTATTCTCATGGGACGCGCGGCGTTTTCCCGGGGAATGTGCCCTCATGAGGCGGAGGCGCTGGCTGCGCGCGAAGATGGGCCATTATTTGCCGATGAGCCCTAAAATGGCGCTGGTCAGCGCTCCCATGTCAAGCATGTCAGAGGACGCCGCGAGCGGAACCGCGTCGTCAGGTGAGGCCATGTCGGCGCTGACCGCAACGGGCGGCTTGGCCGTGTCGTCTCCGATGCTGGCCTTGCCTATTGCCGCCTGCTGAAGTATGTAGTCCCTGGCCTCGCGCTGGATCTCCTCAATGTCCGGGATGAGCCCCGCTCGGTCCAGGAGGGGGTATGCCAGTCCCCAGGTGCGGGCGGCCAGGACGAGGGCGCGGCTGTCGCGCACCCATGCGTCGCCTGCGATCGGGGCCAGTATCATGCCGCTCACCAGGACCATCATGGCGATGATGTATATCTTCGCGAAACCGGCCAGCGCGCCGCACAGCTTGTCGGCCCACGTCAGGTTGGCGTTGCCGAGGATTTTTTTGAGCGTCCCGTCGACGATGCTGCATATAAAGAACACCAGACCGAATATGCCGAGCATGGAGAACGCCGCGGCAAAGAGGGGGGCCGCGTCGAAATTCGACGTCAGCACGCCGGCGATCGCCTTGTAGTATCTGAGCGCGCAGAAGAAGCCCCCAGCGACGCTCAAAAGCGAGAGCAACTCCCCTGAGATGCCCCTGAATAGACCGCGTATCACGAAGTAGCTACCCGCGACGAGAAGCGCGAGGTCCGTTATGTTCATCGTTGTTTCAGATCGGATTCGGATATTATAGCGTCAATGCGTTTCGAGGCGGAGACTATCTGGCTGGCCAGCGCCATGCAGGCCACCGCCAGGTGCCGTTCTTGCCCACCCGAGCCTCCAGCGGTGTCCTTCATTATGAGGTTGACCACCTCCTGCGCCTCCCTTATCTCGCCGTCGCTCAGGGAGGTCAGCATGCTGTACGATTGTTTGCCCAACAGCAAGGATACCTGACGCATACCCCTCTAGCTCCTTCGCGCTACGTCCTGTCGTCGTGCTCGGCCGTCTGCCGCTGGGGTTCGCCTGCCGCGAGGCCATCGTCGTGCCCCGGCAGCTGCTGGATCAAACTCTGTATCTTGGCCGCGATCTCCCTCAGCTTGTCGTCCATCTCGCGCTGCCTCTGCTCGATGGCATCCCGCTCCGCCTCGAGCTCCCTCTCCTTTTTCTGGAGCTCCTCCTCCATCTGCAGCAGCTCCAGCTCGCGGTCATCGAGCTCCCTCTTGAGCCTGGCGGCCTCCTCGTGCTCCCTGTCGCGCTCCTCGCGGATGGATCTCACCACAGATTCCAGCTTGTCGATGCCGCTCTCTATGTCGATTATCGCGTCTGTCATTTCATTTCCTCCTTCAAGTTCCGGGCTCGGATTGCTCAACGCTCAATATTATCGCACGTATGTTCTGATAATCAAAGTCTCGTTGTCTGGCATCTCGAGGGAGACGCGTACCTGCCCGATCTCGGACAGACTGCGCGTGTGAGTTCCGCCGCACGGCATCTCGGCCTCTTTGCCGCCCAGCGTCGCGCGCCAGTACCTCCGCGAGGCGAGCGAGTCCCCCTCGGCGCGTATCGTTATGGCGGAGTCCTCGCTCTGCCACCGCGCGATCAGGTCGTTGATCCCGTCCTCGTACAGGCGAAGGTTCGCTGCCAGTGGTTCGGCCGCGAAGCCCCTCTTGCGCATGGACTTGCCTATGTGGTACGAGTCCGTGCAGAGCAGCTCCGATATGGAGGAACTCTCGATGGCTAGCTGGTCGAAGTCGTTGGCGCCTAGCGCGTCGGTCCTGCCGGGGTCCTTCCTCCACAGCCCGGAGAGCGCGCGGTTGAGAGCCGGGCCCATGAGGTGCGATGCGGAGTGCGCCCGCGACAGCGCGAGCCGGCGTTCCGCGTCCGCTCTCAGCAAGACGCGCTCCCCGGCCGTCAGGCTCGCGTCCTCGTCCCTGATGACGTGCCCCGCGAAGTAGTTCCAGCCGGGGCTGTTTTTTCTGACGGGGATGTCGCGGTCAGCGTGGAAATCCCCGCCGGGGGACACAGCGACGAAAATCGCGTCCGCGACCTCATATCGCCGCCCGCGCCCGTCCTCGGCGTATCCAAGGTCCTCGGGCTGGTCCGGCCACTGGTAGTCCCTGGGGTGGAATGGCGTCTCGGACGCTATCACGACGAGGGCGCCGCCTTCGCGGCGGCAGGTCGCCGCTATGACCGACTCCTCTTCGCACGAGCCGGTGTGAAAGGTCACGCGCAACGAAACCGCGCATGGGGATTGGAAAAAATCCGCAAGGCAAATATTTTTCATGCATCATCAATCCTCGTAAAAAAATACGGCGCTTTGTCAAAAGTATATCAGAGAATATGCCTGGCACATCTGCGCAAAACAAAATATATTTAGGGAAAGGCTAATTTATAGTTAGGGGCCTGAAGGGTGAAGCGTTAAAACGGGTTTGGACAAGCCGCGGGAGCCGCATCAAAAACAGCCTGTTGATCGCGAATTGGTATAATCAGCGTTTCCTTAGAGTCACGCGATGAGTGGGGGGCGACGTTAGGTGTCGAAGAAGCTGGTGAAGGGGATGCATGGGGTAATATTGGTGGAGTTTGTCGTCTGTTTCGCCATAGTGACGTCGGTCATGGCGTGCATCATGGAGGCGGCGGTCACCATGACGAAGGTGTCTGGCGCTTTGAACCGCCGGAGGGTAGAGTCGGTGGAGTATTCGTCCGTGCTTAACGAGATAAATGCGGGGGCGATACTGCCCGAAGCGGACAGCGGCAGGTGGATAGTGACGATATATCCCTGCGGCGCGGGCTTCGGCGTGAACTCGTCGAGGGTGAGCGTGCTCGACAGGGATGACGTCTCGGGCACTCCCACCGAGATGAGTCTGTGGGAAATAAGCGCCAGAAAATGAGGCGAAGGGGACTCTGCGTCATCCCCACCCTTATCTTCGTGGTGGTCAGCTCGCTGATCTGCGGCGTCATGTTCGCTAAGGCGACGGAGCAGGTGGGGGTGACTTTGAGCTCGTCGATAAGGAGCAGGGAGTCGATCGAGGCGTTCGCGTGTGGTGTGAAACTTGCCGAGGATTGGCTGCTGTCGTCCATCGTGTCGGGGGACGTGCCCCGACGCGGGATGAACGGCCATGACACGCCCTTAGCCAGCATCGAGGCGCTGCGGAGTGACGGAAGCGGCGCATCGAGCGACCTCGCCGCAAGGTTCGGGGCGAGTTTTTACGTCGCCGACGTCGATTACGACGAGGGCCTCTTTCGCGGCTCGTCCTCGCCGATACAGCGGAGAACGCCAAGCATACCGAGAATCCCGGAGATCCGCTCCTCGGACGGCGTCCTCCGTTATTACTACCTGCGCAGCGATGCGGAGGGCGCGAGGAACGCCAGGGTCATACACGAGGAACTCGTCTCAGTGAAGCTGGATCACTTAGGCCGCGTGACGGACGTGCGCAGGTTGTTCAGCAGGTCTCGCGCTGAGATAACCAGCGGCGAGTTTGAAAAAATATTGTGACGCGCTCGCGCCATCCTCGGGCTCATTGTCCCGTTCGTCCTGTTTGTCCTGGCGTGACGATTTTCCGGCTGTTCCCGCCAAATTTTCGCCCCTCCCCTGCAACATCATTGCAAATACTAACCGCTTACCATATAATATTTGCCGCGCTGAGTTGACGTCAGCTCGGCGTAGGCGTCAAATTTTTTTTACAAATATTGTATGGGAGGTAATTGAGAAAATGAAGTCGTTCAAGAAAGTTGCCCTGATGTCCTTGTCTCTGTTCGCGTT
Source organism: Synergistaceae bacterium (assembly GCA_031269245.1). Classification (GTDB taxonomy): domain Bacteria; phylum Synergistota; class Synergistia; order Synergistales; family Synergistaceae; genus JAIRKI01. The sequence goes on from JAISZL010000079.1 coordinate 18,370, forward strand.
TGGCGTGTTCATGCTCTTCAACTCGCCGCGGGCCGACGCGGCGGACGGGAAAACACTGGTGGTATTCGCCGCCGCGTCCATGACGGAGTCCATGAACGAGATAGCGGGTCTTTACTCCAAGGTCGCTCCCGACGTCAAGATCACGTACAACTTCGACTCCAGCGGCACGTTGAAGACGCAGATTCAGGAGGGGGCTGACTGCGACATATTCATCTCCGCGGGTCAGAGGCAGATGAACCAGATCGACATAGACGCGGACGCGTCGGTCAACACGGATAAGCTGGATTTCGTCCTCAAGGGCACGAGATTTAACATCGTCTCCAACAAGGTGGTGCTGATCGTCCCCAAGGGCAAGAACCCCGGCATATCGGACTTCAAGGACGCGGTGACGGACAAGGTCTCGCTGATCGCGCTGGGCAACTCCGACGTCCCGGTGGGGCAGTACTCCGAGGAGATATACAAGAATCTCGGGCTGTGGGACCAGTTGAACGCCCAGAAGAAGATCAGCTTCGCCAGCAACGTAAAGGAGGTGCTCTCCCAGGTGGCGGCTGGCGCGGTTGACTGCGGCGTGGTCTACAGCACCGACGCCGCGACCTCGAGCGAGGTCGAAGTGACCGCCTCCGCACCGGACGGGACCCACGCCCCAATAACGTACCCGGCGGCGATACTCAAGAGGACGAAGGACGAGACCGCGGCCAGGGCGTTCGCGGAGTTCCTCAAGGGCGGCGAGGCCAGGGGAGTGTTCGAGCGCATTGGATTTTCCATACCGTCGAAATAAAGGGACAGCGCCGGGGCAATGGGGGCTCGCCGAGGCGGTCCCCCTGCCCTTTACGCGCCTCGCGCTCGGTTGGCCCTCATGGACTGGTTTCCTCTCTTTAACTCTCTCAGGGTGGCGGGCATCTCGACCGCGATAACGTTCTTCGCCGGGATATTCATCGCCCACTGCGTCACGTTCGCCCCGCGCTCCGTCAAGGGGGCATTGGATTGTGCGCTGACGCTCCCGATGGTGCTGCCCCCCACTGTCGTGGGTTTCTTCCTGCTCAAGACGATAGGCCCGTTCGGGCCGATAGGTTCCGTCGTGCTCGAAGCGTTCGGCTTCAAGATGACGATGACGTGGTACTCCGCGATATTCGCCACGACCATAGTGACCTTCCCCCTCATGTACCGCACGGTCAGAGGCGCATACGAGGCGTTCGACGAGACGCTTGTTTACTCTGGGCAGACCCTCGGCCTGTCCGACGCGTTCATATTCTGGAGAGTCAAGATGCCGAACTGCAAGCAGGGGATACTGGCCGGCACTGTGCTGGCGTTCGCCAGGGCGCTCGGCGAGTACGGGGCCACGACGATGGTGACCGGTTACATCCCTGGCAGGACCGCTACCATATCGACGACGGTCTATCAATTGTGGCGCGAGGGCAACGATGCGAGTGCCTACAAGTGGGTGGGGGTGAACCTCGTCATTTCGTTCGCCGTCTTGGTCTCGGTGAACATGCTGGAGAGCAGCTACAAACGCCCCAGACGGAGCGCCGCGGCCGGCGTGGACGGCTAGGGTATTGGAGTATATGGGAGCGTTCGTGAGGCGTCCGCCGTGTCGTTGTCGGTGAGGATCAAAAAAAATTTCGGCACTTTCTCGCTCGACGTGAATTTCGACGCGCCGGACGGGGTGACGGGCCTTCTCGGCGCGTCCGGCTGCGGAAAGAGCATGACGCTCAAGTGCGTCGCCGGAGTCGTGACGCCCGACGAGGGCAGGATCGTCTCGGACGGCAGGGTTCTCTTCGACTCGGCGGAAGGAATAAACCTCCCCCCGCGGCGCCGAAGGGTAGGCCTCCTCTTCCAGAACTACGCGCTCTTCCCCAACATGACCGTCGAGCGCAACGTGATGTCCGCCCTCTCCGTCCGAGGCGGGAAAAACACGCGCGCGCGTTTCGCGGAGCTGGCCGAAAAGTTTTACATAAGAGGCCTCGAAAACCACTATCCCGCGAACCTGTCGGGCGGTCAGCAGCAGAGGGTCGCCCTGGCCCGCATAATGGCGAGCGAGCCGTCCGTCCTGATGCTAGACGAGCCGCTGTCCGCCCTGGACAGCTACCTGCGCTGGCAGGTGGAGGGCGAGCTGGCGTCTACGCTGGAGGAGTTCGGCGGTACGACCCTGTACGTCTCCCACAACAGGGACGAGGTCTACCGCCTCTGTGGCGGTGTATGCGTCATGAACCGCGGCAGGGCGGAGCCGCTGCGCGCGGTGAGCGATCTCTTCGAGTCCCCGAATACCCTGGCGTCGTCGCTGCTCTCCGGCTGCAAGAACTATTCGAGGGCGGAGCGCGCGGGCGGCTCACTGGTGCGAGCCGTCGACTGGAACGTGGAGCTCGAGTGCGGGTGCGAGGCGACCGATGACCTGGCTTATGTCGGGGTGCGCGCGCACTACATTTCGCTGGCGGATGAAGATGAGGAGGATGCGCCGAACGTCTTCCGTTGCCGCGTCATCAGAGTGATCCAGGACGTGTTCCACACGATTGTCAACGTAGTGCCGCTCGGCGCTCCGTCTGACAGGGGGTGCTCGCGCATCAGGGTGGAGATGTCGCGCGGCGAGTCGCGCGGCATCGGCGTGGGCGACGTGATATCCGTCAAGGTGAAGCCCTCCGACGTGATGCCGCTGAAGAAGTGACGGGCCCGGGCGCATGATGCCCGCCCGCTTAGGGATGCCTCGGAGGTTCCTCAAACCGCGGGATCAAAACGTCAGGGAGCTGGCTCCCTGGACACTTTTTACATTTTTATTTTCACCCGCATGGTGAAAATAAAAATGATAACGGGGTCAAAGGGACTGGTCCCCTTGCGGGATTCGGGGCAGAGTCCCGAGGTCTTGCCTGTGGTTCGAGGGCTGTTCCCCTTCGCTTGAAGCGCGGGGGCTGTTGTGATAGCATATTCGCGTTGAGCGTCACGTGATTAGGGAATTCGACCGTCTCGGAGTACAAGCTCTATCGGGGTTTTAGTTACTGCCCTTTAGGCATCTAACGATAAATCAGCCTTTTCGAGGGGGGCTCAGTGCTATGACGATGGATGGCGAAGTTCGCCGCGGGGACGATTTGAGGCACATGCTGAGGTCCGCTCGGCTGAAGGTCACTCCGTTGCGCCTGGACATACTGAGCCACCTGGTGGAGGCCCGACGTCCGTTGTCTCACGCCGACATTCAGTCGGCGATGTCCGATCTCGACAGGGTGACGCTCTACAGGACGCTGGAGTCGTTCGTCGGGGCGGACATAGCTCACCAGGTTCAGGGGCTGGACGGGGTGTGGCGCTTCTGCGCTCACTCCAAGGGGGACGGCGGCTGTCCCGGCAATCATCCGCACTTTCTGTGCGTCTCCTGCGGCTCGATGATATGCCTCACGGATCAAAACATGCCCAGGGTAGACGTACCCGAGGGGCACGAGGTGGAGGGGAAACAGTTAGTCGTATATGGAAAATGTCCGAAGTGCGCGTCTCGCCGGTGAGCGATGCGCGCGCTACAATCGCGGGGGGTTTATAGAGATCATCATGAGGATGACACAGATACCCATCGAGGATGCCATAGGCATGCCTCTGGCGCATGACCTGACGAAGATAGACGCGCGCCTCGGCACGAAGGGGGCGCGATTCAAAAAGGGGCACATAGTGACCGAGGCGGACCTGCCGGTGCTGCGCGACATGGGGCGCCTGAACCTCTCCATACTCGACCTGGACGAGGACGAGGTGCATGAGGACGATGCGGCCCGCGCGCTCTGCGAGGCGCTGCTCGGGAGAAACTGCGCGCCCTCGCCCCCAGAGGAGGGGCGTATAACGATAAAGGCCGTCCGCGACGGATTGCTCCTCTATGACGCCAATATGGTCGACCGGGTGAACGAGGATCCGGACTGGGTGCTCGCCACACTGCCGCCCCACAGGAGCGTGAAGGCGGGGCAGCCGGTGGCGGGTTTCAGGATTATGCCGCTCGCTATGGAGAGATCCAGGGTCGAAAGAGCCGTGAGGTCTGCCGGCGCGCTTGACGTGGCGCCGTTCAAACCTCTCGCGGCGGGCCTCGTGACCACTGGCCGTGAGCTCGTCTCCGGGCGCGTCGAGGACGCGTTCAGGGCCAAGTTTCAGGACAAGATATCGGCCTACGGCGGTTCGCTCATTGGTCAGCGGTTTTCCACCGACGACCCTGAGGAGATCGCCTCCGCGGTGCGGTCGTTTATCGCCGAGGGGGCCGAGCTGGTGGTGTGCACGGGTGGCATGAGCGTCGACGCTGACGACAGGACGCCCGGGGGCATCGGCCTCGTCGCTGAGAGGATAGCTTTTCGCGGCATCCCGATGCTGCCTGGCGCCATGCTCATGCTCGCCTGGGCGAAGCCGCCCTCGGGAGGGAGGGATATAGCTGTCGTCGGCTCGCCGGCCTGCGTCGTTCACGACGACCGCACCGCGCTCGACAACGTGCTGCCCTTCATATTCGCCTGTGAGGACCCGGCCCCGCACGTCAGGATGTGGGGGGCCGGCGGGCTCTGCGAGCACTGTCCGGTATGCCGCTGGCCGAGCTGCTCGTTCTCCTAGCCGGATGAAAAAAAACGCCGGGAGGCGAGTGACCGGAATCATCCTGGCCGGGGGCGAAGCGAGGCGGATGGGGGAGTGCAAGGCCCTCCTGCCGGTGCCGAGGCTCTCCGCGCTCGATACGATCGTCTCCCGCATGAGGGGCGCATCCGTGTGCGACATAGTTGTCGTGACCGGAGGGCACAGGGAGAAGACCGCCAAGGAGGCGAAGCGGCTCGGGTGCCGCCCCGTGTTCAACCCCGAGTACAAGTCCGGCATGTACAGTAGCGTCTTGGCAGGGGTGAGGGCGTTGCCCCCGGGCGCCGACGCCTTTTTCGTGCTCCCCGTCGACACCCCCCTAGTGAAGCAGTGCACCTACGCCGCGTTGATGGACGCGTTTTACGGGAGTTGCGGCAACCCGGACATCGTATATCCCACATTCATGGGGAGCGGAGGGCACCCCCCTTTGATCGGGAGGGCGATGACGGACCCCATCCTGAACTGGCGGGGCGAGGGGGGCCTTCGGGGGCTCCTCGCGAAGTGCCCGAACAAATTCCTGGAGCTTCCCACGGGGGACAGGGCGTCAACGCTCGACATGGACACCAAGGAGGATTACGCGAAGCTGCTCGAGTACGCTAAGAGGGAGTTCATACCGGACGAGGAGGAGTGCTCTGAACTGCTCCGCATCGCGGAGACCCCGACGCGGGTAGTGATGCACATGCGAGCCGTGGCGCGGAGCGCCGCTCTGATAGTGGACTCGTTGGCTCGGCGCGGTTTCAAGATAAACGCGCGTCTGCTCGTCTCCGCCTGTCTGTTGCACGACCTCGCCAAGGGGCGGAAGAACCACGAGGCACAGGGCGCGCGGTGGCTGCAAGTCAGAGGTTACGGCAAGGTTGCCAAGATCGTCGCGTCCCACAAGGACCTGCCCGCGAGCAAGGGGATCGGCGAAGCCGAGATACTGTATCTCGCGGACAAGATAACCGACGGGGAGAGCGTTTTGACTGTGGAATCGAGGGCGGCCAAGATGGAGTCGCGTTTCCCGCCTGGGAGCGAGGCTCTTGCCAACGCGTTGCGCAGGATGTCGCGCGCCGCTGAGATACAGAGGAGAGTGGAGACAGCCGCAGGAGCGGCCCTGGGCGAGATACTGGGCCTGATGGGGAGTGCCGCTGACGGGCGGCGGTGAGCCGCGCGGGCATGTATGGAGGTAATGAGGTTTTGAGCGATTCCAGCAACGAGAGGGTAACGTATAAATTGAGGAACAGCTCCGTGCCGTTCGTGGCGTTGCTGGTTTTCCTGGTCGCGCTGGGCTTGCGCGTCGTGTGGCCGCTCGCGTCCGCGCTGGCGTGGGCCGCTATGCTGTCTTTTTTCTCGTACCCGCTCTATAAGTTCATCCACGTCAGGCTGTTCCGCGGCAGGTGTTCCTACGCGGCGTCGGCGATCAACGCCGCGCTACTGCTCTTCCTGCTGGTGCTGCCCGTCATATGGGCCGGCGTCGCCGCGACGAGGGAGCTTGCCAGACTCTACCAGTTCCTGGCGGATTGGCTCCCCGCCGCCGGAGGCAAACCGCTTCGTTCGATCCTGTCGATACCGCAGCTCGACTGGCTCTTCTCGCGCTTTCCCAACCTGCTCGACCTCCCGCTGTGGAGCGACCTCATGTCGAGCGTCCCCGGCGTAATCGCCTCGTTCATGACCGACATGTCAAGGGCGTTGCTGGGAAACGCGTTCAACCTTGGCTTCAACCTGCTGGTCGTCACCGTTGGCACGTTCTTCCTGACTCGCGACGGCGAACTTATTCTGAGCTTCGTCCACGACATACTGCCCCTTTCGGGCGACGGGAAGGACGCGTTTTTTCTTCGCGCCAAGCGGATGCTCTACGCGATATTCTACGGCATCATAATGACCGCTGGGATACAGGCGACGCTCGGAGGGCTGGGCTGGTGGTTCGTCGGACTTCCTAACCCGGTGATCTTCGGGGCGCTGATGTTCATGCTCGCCATGTTGCCGTTCGTCGGGACGCCCATGGTGATCCTGCCGGGCGCCGCGTATCTGTTCTTCGTCATGGGCGACGGGAAGAGCGCCGTCATATTGCTGGCGTGGGGGATGCTCATCGTCAGCTCGATAGACAACCTGCTACGCCCTCTTTTCATATACGAGGGCAGCAAGACCCACGTACTGCTGGTCTTCATGGGCATACTCGGAGGGCTCAGGGCGTGGGGGTTTCTCGGGCTCTTCCTGGGCCCGCTCGTGCTCTCCGCGACCTACTTCATGCTCCACCTCTACAGGATAATGATGCAGGAGCCCGGCGAAGCATCGCCGGGAGACAAACCTGTTTTATGAGTTGCGGGAGACTGTCTTATCTATATAAGTACGCACTCTAATATTATGAAACAATCTCAAATAAAATGTCCAAATCCTGCGGCGTACAATATCTCATGTGCGCTATCTCATTTCGGATTCTGTGCAGGAAATGTATTCTCTCAGAATCAACGCGGGAAGGAATGTGCAAGAGCCGGTTCCGCGAGACATCTGAGTTCGTCTTCGTGCATAATAACACCAGAACGGCGAGATCCACATCTTCTGGCTCTCGCACGATATTTCCAAATCTTATAATCGGCTCCTTTGCAAGCGCTTGTTTTATAGGGTCATGGTATTTTTCGATAAAACCAATCTGCTCCTCTTCTATTTGGGGAAACACAACCTGAAGTTGTGCGCGCCAAATGACCCGGCTAGCGTTCAAGTCTTTTGCAATTTTATATAAATTATCACTATGAAAATCGGTATCATAAATAAATTCAGCCACATGCTCCAAATTACTTCCATAAAGAATGGAAGCCAATGTAGCCACGTATTTCTTCCATCGACTGCTCAAAGAGAGCCTAGAGACGAGTAAGCTGCAAAACAACAATCGGTCGTATTCCGTGATAAAATTACCCGAGTCAATCTCAGTCATATGTCGTGGCAAGGAAACATCTCGTCGATTACGATTATTGCTGGAGTCAGTGCCAGCATTTCTCTCCCCGTCTTCAGCATCGCAATCAGATAAATACTCGATGACCAACAGACCTCTGTCTATCGACTTCGGGTTATATTGTTTGCAGAAGTTTAGCCATTTTAAAGTTTTATGCCAGTTACTACAGGTGATCCAAACAATCTGCCCCTCAAGGACACGTTCTTTTTCAATGTAATTCGCTAGTGAAACACTGCTCGTTTCACGATAGTTGTCATCGGCATCGGGAGAAAATTTCAGTAACACGCGGCCAGGATCGGTCTCGTTATCCGATGGGACACAATATTGGATCTGAAGATCCTGTTCTTTGTCTAATAGGAGTTGTTCGGTTTGCTTTCGAATCTCACCCCACCATGGTACGTCGGGAGCGATTTGCAGAAATATGGATTTTCCTTCTATCAGCGACGTGACTATAGCGTTTTTCATCACAACCGGTCCTGTGATCTGATTCCACCAGACTGTATTCGGATCATTACCAGGCGCGCTATGCATTTGCCTCTGCCTCCTCGATTCTTGGATCAGCGAGAAATTCCAGCACCGACTTTTCACTGCCTATCATATTCAAGAAGTTATTGCGCCGAAAACAGTAATGACGTTCGGCATCTTCTTTTTCCACAGAGCTCCAAAGTATTCCCATTTCTGCCATTTCAGCCAGCAAGGCGTCCAAGCCCGCAGTGTGCAATGAAACTATGTCGTCAAGATTGTATTCTTTCGCTGCATTAGCTATTTTCTCAGCAGTATAACCATACCAAATGCGCTCATCTTCGAGATAATACAGATAAGCTAGGATATTTGCTGCGATTTTATAGCGAACATCGAGCTCCAGCGTCATATTCAGCTTTTGTTTGATACTTTCATTCATGTCAGCCGATGACAAAATCGTCCCCATCTGTTCATCTGAAAGAGTAAACGGCGGGTTGTTCCGAGAGTTGTAGTATTTCCCGTAATTCTCTGAGATGGTTTGTATCAACTTATATCCAAAGAAATGAAGTATACCCGGATAGTAATTCGTATTTATCAGTATAAGTTCCAAGTTTTCTTGAGTAATGTTATACCCAAGGTATTGCAGAGGACGCTGTATGAGGCTTCTGGCGTCGTTTGACGACAGAGGTTTGATACAGAGGGGGTTGCCGAGTTGCCCCAATGGGCTGTTTTTACTGATCGCCATACAGGTCCTGGCCACATTGTGCAGACCCGCAAAAACAAACTTAAAGCCATTGCTGGTGTCTCCCATGAGAGTGATCAATGGAGTAAATATTTCGTAGCGTTCGTTAGAAGCATCTTCCAGGAAAGAGTCGGCCTCGTCTATCAATAACAACAATTTGTTTACTCTTCCGCCATTGAACATCTTGCGCATGTACTGACACAACTCGTCCCAAGTAGACGGATTTTCGTCCTCTTTCAGAAGTTTCCCGAGATGGAGTTCATCACTCAAAGAGATCAAAGTGGCGGATACGTCTTTGTTTTTTGCGTCGATAAAAAACGCGTATTCTTTAAGGTCAGGCTTGTTGACTATGCTCCTGGCTCGTCGCATTAAGGCCGTCTTCCCCAACTGCCTTCCTCCGTATACCAGATTAGCGCCAGTCGGGGCAGTGATATCGTTCAGCTCGCTCTTACGACCGAAAAACATTTCGTCCGGGATAGGACCGCTCCCATTTACAAAAGGCTGGTAATACGTTAAGGGAAGCGCGCAGCTTAAAAGCGTCGGTATTCGGACACTCGGATCCCGCGTCGCAAGATATAGGATGAGAGCGTGATCAATCAAAAGAAAGGTGCCCACTTCGCTTGTTTTTTTAAGCTCCTCGGTGAAGCTGCGTCGCTTGACTAGTTCGAAAAGACTATCCAAAAGAACGATAGAGTTTTGGCCGGCGCTTAGATTGATGATCTCCTCTTTTAGATCCTGCGCGGTATGATCTCCGTAAAGACAGATGACGCAGAATGTTTTCTGTCCAGCCGACGTGCCGAAAGCATCGATTGGGTGGGGATAATCGGGAAGGTTTTTCGGCGCGCCTTTGACTTTGATATTGAAGACCTCTGAATTGTCGTATCCATTGACGGGATCCCGTTTTTTGATTTCCACGACGTTGAAACCCAGTTCGGCGAACAAGTTCTTAAGCGACCCTTCTTTGTTTGGATGCGAATCACCCTTGCCTTTTGGCCAATTGTTCAAAATATTTCCAAGGCTCTCATGGTACCGCTTGCTCCACGAGGCGTCTATCAGATTCATTTTTTCAAGAGTGTTTTTCCCCCAGTTATTCAGCCGGCTTCCTTTGTTGCTCCTGCATTGTCTGGACAACTCTTCAAAAACACCCAGGAAATCAGCGAAAACATTTTTCTCCTCACTAAATGCCTGTTCATCTTCCGCCAGCTTCGTTTCCCCTGACTCAAGTTTTTTTAAAAAGTCCTCCGCTACCACAAAATTTCCGCTATTCAGTTTTTCCGCTGCCAGCATCGCGAGGGGACAGTATTCTTCCCCTTTTTCTTTCGTAATTGATTCCTCGAACCCTTTCAGGCGATTTCGCAATTTTGACTCCACAGCGTCCTTTTCTTTATCCATTTCCAGCCTCAAAAAATCAAGAAAGAGTCTGTAAAGACCGAAGTTTGAGTTTTCGCGAAAGTTTTTACTGAAGTGATCAAACATCCGCAATATCCGCTCTTTTGTGTGTTCCTCGATGCGAACATAAGCATAAGCAAGCTCAATGTCCGCCTTAAATTTTTGTTCTTCTATTTCGATTGATTTCTGTGCTTTTGAAACGTTGTTCTTCCATACGGATTCGTCTATAACGACCTCGCTGACGTCCTGATTTGGCGCGTAGCGCTTCAGGACTCGGCATATCCATATAGCGTTCCCAATATTGTCAAAATACTCCCTGTAAGCCTTATCGCTGGTTCTGCACAGGACCTTTGGCAAGTCCAGGCGTTCTGAACGAATATGCTCCAGCGACCTTCTCCACAGTTCGAAACCATTGATATCGCAAGAGATTGGGTCAAGGATGGGTTTGCCGTCAGGTCCCAGTTCCACCCAATGACTTTTTAGAAAATCCGAAAACGCGAACTGGTCGTTCACAAGTTCCCCAGCGGTCAGAGCATGTAAAACCCTGCGAAGCGTATATACGACTGGAGCCATATTGGCTGATTTCAGCTGAGTCAATGCCTTAGGGATCAGTTCCTGCAAACGATCGCGGATCGATTTGACCTGTGGACTTGTATTTGCCGAGTCGCCCTCCGCAAAATCCTGCCACTCCGCTATCAGGTCACGGCGTGTTTTGATTTCCTCAAACACTATTTCTCTAGCCTTGCTCTTCAGTGCTGAAGCCGCGGATCTTTCGCTTCTCGCCACTTCTCGCCACTTTTCATTTATAAAGGCGTCGATTTTATCATTGTTTGCTAACTCTTCGAGCACTAGCTTTACGACGGATAAATCTCGAGTCTTGCCATCGGCAACGAGCGCTAGCGCCTCATCTAGATCGCTATTGGGGCCGAAGCATATAGAAATGATATTATCGGCGCCGGGAAAACGCGGCATCTTATTTTGAAGCTTCTTAAGAAGAGTTATTGTCCCGCGCATGCCTTTCGCTCGCGCAATTATGTTTAGTCTGCGATCATCAAGCGTGTTCTTATCACCAAAGCTCACCAATTCTTTCTGCGAAAAACCGCGTTTTTGGACGGAGAAAACATGATATATCTCTCTCAACGTCGTGGAATATTTATCGATGTAATCTTCCAGCATCCTTATAGAGCTGATCCCGGTGTCGAAGAGGCTGTACTCGAACGCTGTCTCGGGCATGAACATCGCTCGCAGCAAGGCTGCGAGATAAAGAGGATCACGCTTATTCACATCGTCGAAGACCTCGTCCATGGCGGTCGCTGAATATATCCTGATCCTGTCGTCCAAAGGAGCATCCGTGCCAAACAGAAAACGCTTGTACGCAGACTGATATTGAGGATTTTTCTGCGCCATCGTTTTTAGCAGTACCGCGGCCCGCGCGAACTCCCCAGGGAATCGCCCCGTATCTTCTATGACAGATTCCCTTATCAATGCTGAAACTAACATGCGTATATAATTTTCCTCATCAATTTCGGCGTTGTCGGAGTCGCATCCGCTTTCGAGAATAAACTCAGCTATCTCTTTCGAAGAACTGCTGTCTCCAACGGGTATTATCGAAACCTGTGAGGACTGAGTGAGAATGCTCGCGGCTTGTTTGTTTTCATCATGGCGCTCGGCTGACAAGAGGCTATGCCTTGATGTTTCCCGCGTACCTGATTCCTCCAGCCCTTCGCTTGGTTCTCCAGCATCATCCGAATTTGCCAAACTAGCTAATGTCTCCAGCTTCGACGGTTCTTCTGGCGTAGCGGTTATTGCTTCGTCGGCCACATTGTTTTTCTCTTTTAGTGAAAACTGTCCGCTATAAAGCAACCTGGGAATAGGTTTTGGGAATTCGGTTTCAATGCGTTCTTCCTGTACATGAGAAATATCGAGATTAGGCTCGGAAAGTATGTCTAGAAAAAGACGAAATGGCGCCGAGTCTTCAATGATGCGCTCGGAGTCAGTTTCATCTAATATCAGGCTGGCTTTTTTCTTGCATTCATCAAAGAGCGCGCGCACAGAATCGTTATCGGTATTAACTTGTAAAAATAACCCGAGTGTCTTTTTCGCATCCTCAATAACAACGAGATCTTTCTGTTTATCAGTCAGAAGACGTTCTAGAACGTTAAGTTTTCTTTCCTCACATGCGGGCAATAGTTCATTGATTTTTCCAGACAGTTCAATCTGCATTTTTTTATGCACTTCCACAACTTCAAGGACGTCGTTAAATAACTGCGTATCGATCAAACACCCATCGCCTAACGCGTCAATGACAACCTGGCATTTACCGACCGTTTCCTTTAACCGCGCACGAAAATTTGTAAAAAGTTCTTTCGTTGATTCCAACGTGTCGTTCTTAACCCCTTGGGTTTCTGTATGAATCATATGTAAACCTCCCCCCCAATCCGTGCATTATATTGAGCTAATTTGGTATGATACATATTCTTTGGTAAGAACATGTTCTGTTGAGATTCAGCTATCGCAAGCATCACATAATGGCTTTTCTAAAGTTCATCTTGCTCCTTGTATAAAACACGTTCTCTCCAGGTCAAACTTTGGACTCGACGCCGATATTTATCCCGCGATACTTCGTCCGGAGGACGGTCTTTTCGATCTTGCCCGTCGGGTTGCGGGGCACCTCGTCGAAGATGAAGCGCCTGGGCCTCTTATAGCGGGGCAGCGTCTCGCAGTGCGCCTCCATCTCCTCCGTTGAGCACTCCCGGCCCTCCTTGAGTGAGACTATCGCCACCGGCACCTCCACGAGACGCGGGTCGTTGGCGCCGATCACCGCCACGTCCTTCACGCAGTCGAGCTGGCGTATGTGGTCCTCTATCTGTATGGGGTATATGTTCTCCCCACCGCTTATGATCACGTCCTTTTTCCTGTCGACCAGGTAGATGAAGCCCTCCTCGTCCTCATAACCCATGTCGCCGGTGAAGAGCCATCCGTCGCGCAGCGAGGCCGCCGTAGCCTCCGGGTCGTTGTAGTAGCATTTCATGACGCCCGGCCCCTTTACCAGCAGTTCGCCTATCGCGCCGCGCCTCACAGGGAGCGCGTCGTCGCCCACGATCTTCGTCTGCCACCCCAGGCCCGCCCTGCCTATCGCTCCGACCTTGCGCGTGTTTTCGATGCCCAGGTGGACGCAACCCGGCCCCATTGCCTCGCTCAGCCCGTAATTGGTGTCATATGCCTGGTCCGGGAAGTGCTCCCTCCAGCGCATGACCAGCTCCGGCGGCACCGGCTGCGCCCCAATGTGCATCAGCCGCCACTGGCCGAGCCTGTAGTCCTCGAACCTGAGCGACCCTAAGCCCACCGCCTGTAGAATGTCCTGCACCCACGGTACGAGCATGAACGCCACCGTTACCCCCTCGTCGGATACGGCGCTCAATATCGACTCCGGCCTGGCGTCGCGCAGCAGGACCGCTCCGCTGCACGACAGGAGGCTGCCCAGCCAGTGCATCATCGCCCCGGTGTGGAAGAGTGGGGCTAAGCAGAGGAATACGTCGTCCTCCGTCTGCCCGTGATTCCTCTGCTCCGTGAGGCACACGGAGAGGATGCTCGCGTGGTTTTGCAGTATGGCCTTGGGCATTCCTGTGGTGCCCGACGTGAAGTATATGGCGGCGGCGTCCTCGTCGGATATCGTTACGCCTGGCGCGCCGGGATTTTCTTCCCTCGTGGCCGCGTGGTAGTTGACAGCGCCGTCTGGGCGCCCCCTGCCGACGAATACGAGGTGTTTTACGCTGGGGGCGCTCTCGTCCAGACCGTGGATGTACTCAGCGAACTCATGGCCGAGGAACAGCGCGTCGCACCGCGTGAGTTCGAGGCAGCATTGAATCTCCGCGCGGGTGTTCCTGTAGTTGAGCGGGACGACCATGGCCCCACTGCGGAGGATTCCGAAGTATATGGGGAACCACTCCAGGGCGTTCGTCATGAGCATTGCCGCCTTGCCGCCCCTACCGATGCCGCGCGAGAGGCAGAAGTTCGCCACCCTGTTCGCCTGGCGGTCCATGTGCCCCCACGTTGTCTCCCGGCGGCGGGCGCCGTCGGGATAGCTTGGCCCGTCCTCGTAGTCCCTCCAGGATATGAATGTCCCGTTCTCCACCCTGGGGTTTATCTCCACGATGGCGATATCCTGCCCCTTTAGCTCCGCGTTGCGTCTCAGCAGATCTGTAATTGGCACACCTAATTCCTCCCGTAGCTCGTCCTTATGTCGTTTGCGTCTTACCTGCCATCGTCGCGCAGGTAAGACAGAGCAATATAATACCCTAAAAAATCGCGAGTGGGCAAATAGGACTTGAATGATACCAATTCGATTTCAATTGGGCGTTAATAACGCATCTGAGAGCCTGTCCAAAAACTCTTGTTTGTGATGTATTATATAAATGGTCAAAGCATACGCGGATGGGAGGGGAATACGTTAAAATTTCGGACAGATATCTAAGCGGTAGTGAAAGAGGGGAAGCTGAGGTGTCTGTTAAAGTGTTGGAGATCAGAAGGAAATTCGATGAAGAGTTCAAGAAGAATGCGGTGAAGCTGAGCTATGCGAGCCCGAAAAAGATCGGCGAGGTGACAAAAAAC
>JAISZL010000076.1 GCA_031269245.1 Synergistaceae bacterium
GGTGATAGCAGCACGTTCGAGGTGAGGCTGATAGTGCCGATAGCGATGGAGCCCGGTCTCCGTTTCGCGGTCCGTGAGGGCGGACGCACGGTTGGGGCTGGCGTCGTCACCGAGATAATAGAGTAAATCTGGTCCCTGGAGGGATTGACGTGGCGAAAAATATCCGCATAAAACTGAAGGCTTTTGACCATAGAGTGCTGGACGCTTCGGCGGTTCAGATAGCCGATACCGCGGGCAGGACCGGAGCGAAGGTCTTCGGCCCCATTCCCCTGCCCACTGAGAACAAGAAGTTCACTATTCTCAAGTCCCCCCACAAGGACAAGGATGCGCGTGAACAGTACGAAATCAGGACGCATAAACGCCTGATCGACATCATCGATCCGACGCAGAAGACAATGGAGGCGCTTATGCAGCTCAACCTTCCTTCTGGCGTCGATATACAGATCAAGCTTTAACTCCGGCTTGGTTTGACAAAAGGAGTGAATGGAATGAGCATTGGCGTTCTGGGGAAGAAAGTGGGCATGACACAGGTCTTCGGCGAAGACGGCCGCGCTGTCCCGGTGACCGTCATCGAGGCGGGCCCCTGCCCCGTAGTAGAGATCCGCACCCCGGAAAATAACAGCTATTCAGCGGTTCAGCTTGGTTTCATGGACGAGAAGCCGAGCCGCTTAAACAGAGCCAAAAAGGGGTATTTCGAGAAGCAGGGCGTGTCCCCTAAGAGGGTGCTCCGCGAGTTCCGAGTTGACGATTCCTCCGCTTACTCCGTGGGGCAGACGATCACGGTCGAGCTCTTCAGCGGCGGGGAGAAGGTCGACGTCTGCGGCACGAGCAAGGGCAAGGGGTACGCCGGCGGCATGAAGCGCTACCACTTCTCGGGGGGGCCGGCGAGCCACGGCGCGTCGAAGGTGCACAGGAAACCCGGTTCCAGCGGGGCTAACAGCTATCCCGGGCATATATTCAAGGGCAAAAAGATGGCTGGCCGCATGGGGGGAGATCGAGTCACGACCAAGGGCCTCACGGTCTTCTCGGTCGACGCGGAGAACAACCTCATTCTCATCCGCGGCCCCGTGCCAGGGGCAAACAACGGGCTCGTTCTCATCTACAAGACGGCTTAGGGCAGGGGAGGCGAAATTTTAAGATGCCTATCGTCAAACAGGTTAATTTTAACGGCGAAGTTATAGGGGATTTCGAGCTCTCCAGCGATATTTTCGAGGCACCCATCCACGTTCCCGCGATGCATCAGGTCGTCGTGGCCCACCTGGCCAATATGAGGGTCGGAACGCACAACACGAAGGACCGGGGAGACGTCCGCGGCGGTGGTCGAAAGCCGTGGAGGCAGAAACACACCGGCCGCGCGCGCGCGGGAAGCAACAGGTCACCTGTGTGGGTGGGGGGCGGGGTGGCTCACGGGCCGCACCCGAGGGATTATCACCAGAAGGTAAACAGGAAGGTTCGCCGCCTGGCGCTCAGGAGCGCCCTCTCGCTGAAGGTTCACGAGGAAAACATGGTGGTGGTCGATCAGTTCAAGATAGACTCGCCAAGGACAAAGGACATGGTCTCCTTCCTCAGCAGGCTGGACGGGGCGAACAAGCCTCTTTTCGTCCTGCACGAGAGCAGCGTGCCGGTCATCAAGTCGGCGAGCAACATTCCAGGGGCGCTTGTGCTCCATGTGGACAGCATAAACGTGTACGACATCCTGAACCACGTAAAGCTGATCGTGACCCCCGAGGCCGTGCGAAAACTTGAGGAGGTGTTCGGGGCATGATAGCGGTAGCTCACGACATTATAGTCCGTCCGATCATCACGGAGAAAAGCAGCAGGATGATGGCTCAGAACAAGTACACTTTCGAGGTTTTGCCCGCGGCCAACAAGATAGAGATTCGCCAGGCCGTGGAGGAGGTCTTCAAGGTGAAGGTGTCGAGTGTGCACACCATCAAGGTGCACTCGAAGCCGAAGAGAATGGGCCGTTTCTCTGGACGCTCGCGCTCGTGGAAAAAGGCGATAGTCACGCTTCTTCCTGGAGAGCGCATCCAGTTCTTCGATGGCGCCGGCATTTAAGGGAGGACTCAAGAGATGGGCATAAAAAAATATCGTCCTACGACGCCGGGCCGCCGCTTTATGACAAGCCCGGATTACTCGGAGGTCACGAAATCGACGCCAGAGCGCAGCCTGACCGAGTCCCTCAAGACTAGCGGGGGCCGCAACAACACCGGGCGGATCACGATGCGCCACCGCGGAGGAGGCGCTCGTAAGCTCTACAGGATCATAGACTTCAAGCGCGACAAGGTCGGCGTGCCGGGGCGCGTTGCCGCCATTGAGTACGATCCGAACAGATCCGCCAGGATAGCCCTCATCAACTATAAGGACGGGGAGAAGCGTTACATCTTAGCGCCTGTGGGGCTCTCAGTCGGAGATCAGGTCTTAGCCGGGCCTGAGGCCGACATCAAGCCGGGGAATGCCCTCAAGCTGAGGAACATACCTGATGGGACCGTCATCCACAACATAGAGCTCGAGCCCGGGCGCGGCGGTGTGGCGGTCAGGTCTGCTGGCGTTTCGGCGCAGCTCATGGCCAAGGAGGGCAAGTATGCCTTTGTCCGTATGCCGTCGAGCGAGCTCCGCCTGATCCTGCTGGAGTGCTCCGCCACCATTGGACAGGTCGGCAACGAGGAGCACGAGAACGTGGTCCTGGGCAAGGCGGGCCGCACTCGCTGGACGGGCCGCCGGCCGCACGTGCGCGGCATGGTGATGAACCCGGTCGATCATCCCATGGGCGGAGGCGAGGGGCGCAGCAAGTCCCACAAGCACCCGGTCTCGCCGTGGGGAACTCCGGCCAAGGGTTACAGGACGCGCAAACGCAAGCCTTCGGACAAATTCATCGTCCGTAGGCGCAGCAAGTGACAATTAGGAGGTATAGGGCATGGCTCGTTCACTTAAAAAGGGACCATACGTGGATGCGAAGCTGCTGAAACGCATAGAGGACATGAACGAATCCGGCAGGAAGAGAGTCGTCAAGTCCTGGGCGCGGCGCTCCAGCATCACGCCGGAGATGATCGGCCACACGATAGCGGTCCACAACGGGAAGATTCATATACCCGTATACGTCAGCGACAACATGATCGGGCACAAATTAGGCGAGTTTGCCCCGACGCGCAAGTTCGGCGGACATGCGGGTCAGGAACGTTCCTCCAAGGTCAAGAAGTAGGGAGGGGCATGGAGATGGAGGCAAAAGCAATGACTTGGCAGGTGCGTGTGTCGACCGACAAGGTGCGCGCCGTGCTCGAGCTGATAAGAGGCAAGAAGGCGGCTGACGCCCTGACGATCCTAAAGTTCACACCGAACAGGAGCGCGCGCTACATCGAGAAAACCCTGAAGAGCGCCCTCGCCAACGCGGAGCACAACTTCGGGCTCGACATGGATAAGCTTTTCGTAGTGCTCGCCACCGCCGACCAGGGCGCGTACATGAAACGCTTCCGTCCAGTGTCGCATGGCCGCGCACATCCATTCAGGCGTCACACGAGCCACATCACTGTAGCAGTGGCAGAGAAATAAGGAGGGCTGAACGGTGGGTCAGAAGGTTCACCCGGTAGGTTATCGTCTGGGAGTTATTTACGATTGGGAGTCTCGCTGGTACTCGCATGGCCGCAACTACGCGAAGAACCTGCACGCCGACCTTCGTCTGCGCGATTGGCTGAAGCGCCGCTGGGCGAACGCCGGCATCAGCCGCATAGAGATAGAGCGCATTGGAAACGTCATGAGGTTCACGGTGTTCACCGCGCGCCCCGGAGTCGTTATAGGCAAGGGCGGCGCCGAGATACAGGCCATTCGCGACGAGCTTCAGTCCATGACCGGAAGCCGGATCATGATCAACATACAAGAGGTAAAGAGTCCCGACAGCGAGGCGCAGGTCGTGGCGGAGGGCGTGGCAAGCGCGCTCGAGCGCAGGATCAGCTTCAGGAGGGCCATGAAGCAGGCCATCTTCAGGGCGATGAAGAGCGGCGCCAAGGGTATAAAGATTCAGTGCGCGGGGCGCCTCGGCGGCGCCGAGATAGCCCGCACCGAGTGGTACCTGGAGGGGCAGCTTCCCCTGTCCACGCTGAGGGCTGACATCAACTACGGTTTCGCTGAGGCCAACACGATTTACGGTGTCATCGGCGTGAAGGTGTGGATATACAAGGGCGAGATAATGGAGCGCCCCCTGGTGGCCGAGACGGAAATGAGCCAGGCGGCGAAGGAGAGGAGGTAGCGAACGATGCTCTCCCCTAAAAGAGTCAAGTACCGCAAGCCGCATTTGACCCCCCTTAGAGGCATTTCCAAGGGAGCTGTTAAAGTGGATTTCGGCGAGTATGGATTGCAGGCGCTGGAGAACGGTTGGATAACTGCTCGTCAGATAGAAGCTGTGCGCGTCGCGATCTCTCGTAAGATGAAGAAGGGCGGAAAGATCTGGATTCGCATCTTCCCGGATCGCCCAGTCACGGAGAAGCCCCTCGAAACCCGCATGGGAAAGGGCAAGGGCAACGTGGAATATTGGACGGCGGCGGTCAAAAGAGGGCGCGTGATGTTTGAAATCGAGGGTGTCCCGCGTGAAGTGGCGGAAGCGGCTTTTCGCACGGCGTCGTTCAAGCTCCCCATCAAAGTCAAGCTGTTAGCCAGAGAGGGAGTGGGTGTTTAGCATGAATCCCAAGGCGCTTCGCGATCTTACGCCGGATGAGCTGCGCGACAAGCATCGCCAGTACAAGGAAGAGCTTTTTAATCTGAGGTTCCAGAACGCAATCGGCCAGTTGAGCAACACGAGCCGCATCAAGGAAGTCCGTCGTACCATAGCGCGTGTCCTGACTATACTTCAGGAGAAGGAAAGCGCTGGCGGGCGAGCCGGAGTAAGGGGGTAATGGGCGATGGAGGAAAGCGCTTCTCATCGTAAGGTCAGGACAGGTATAGTGGTTAGCGACAAGATGGATAAGACGGTGGTCGTCCGAGTGGATCGGATGTCCAAGCACCCCTTGTACGGAAAGCCTGTCTTGCGCATGAAAAAATACATGGCGCATGACGAGGCAAATGAGTGCCATCCCGGAGACAGGATCTTGATAGAGGAGACTCGCCCGCTCAGCAGGCACAAGAGGTGGCGTGTCGCCGAGATCATAGAGCGCGCTCCCGTCCTGGGCGCGGAGCTCAAGGAGGAGGAAGCGTAGAGATGATTCAGTTGCGCACGGTTCTCAATGTGGCTGATAATTCAGGCGCTAAAAAGATCCTCTGCATTCAGGTCAAGGGCGGCTCGTTCCGCAGGGTGGGGTCGGTGGGAGACGTCATCGTGGCGTCCGTAAAAGAGGCTATCCCGAACAGCAACGTCAGCAAGGGAGACGTCATAAGGGCCGTCATAGTCCGTACCAAGAAGGAGGTCCGCCGCAAGGACGGATCTTACGTCAGGTTTGACGACAACGCGGCCGTGCTTATCGACAACAACGGAGACCCGAAGGGCACTCGCATCTTCGGCCCGGTAGCCCGCGAGCTCAGGGAAAAGCGCTACATGCGGATAGTTTCCCTGGCGCCCGAGGTCGTGTAGGAGGGCTTGGCTATGTCTAAAATGCGAATGCGCAAGGGAGATCGCGTATATATAATCTCCGGCAAGGACAAGGGCAAAGAAGGCAAGATATTGCGCAGGGATCTCGCTAGAGATCTCGTTGTGGTGGAAAACGTGAATATGGTCACGAAGAGCACGCGCCCCTCCCAGAAGAACCCGAAGGGCGGCCTGATAAAGATGGAAGCGCCAATCAGCGCGTCAAAGGCGATGCTCGTGTGTCCATCCTGCGGCAAACCGACTCGCGTCGCCAGGGCATATCTCGACAGCGGCAAAAAGGTTCGAGTGTGCAAAAAATGCGGCGAAGTGATCGACAAGGTATAGGAGGGGAGAGACGAAGATGACCCCACGTCTCCTGGAGAGATATAAAGCAGAGGTCGCGCCTCGCCTTAAGACTCAGTTCGCGTACAAGAGTCCGATGCAGATACCGAACCTCTCGAAGATCGTCATAAATATAGGCGTGAGCGAGGCGAAGGTCGACATGAAATACATGGAGGCCTCGATAAGCGAACTCGCCACTATCACAGGCCAGCGCCCCATGATGAAACGCGCGCGCACGTCTGTGGCCGGTTTCAAGGTGCGCGAGGGTATGCCGGTGGCTTGCTGTGTCACCTTGAGGGCCGCTAAGATGTGGGAGTTCGCGGATCGTCTGATCAGCACGGCACTGCCGCGCATCAAGGACTTTCAGGGAGTGGCCAGGCGAGGGTTCGACGGCAGGGGCAACTATAACCTGGGTCTCCGCGAACAACTCCTTTTCCCTGAGATAGAATATGACAAGGTAATCCGTATGCGCGGCATGAACGTATCGTTCGTGACCACAGCGCGCACAGACGAGGAGGCCTTCGCCCTGCTCTCTGAACTCGGAATACCTTTCGGCAAGTAGGAAGGAGCTAGACAATGGCGCGCAAAAGTTTGGAGAACAAAGCCCGCAAGGAGCCGAAATTCAAGGTCAGGCATTACAACCGCTGCCCGATATGCGGCCGCCCTCGCGGATACATGCGGATGTTCAATATGTGCCGCTGCTGCTTCAGGAGACTGGCTCGCGAGGGAAAGATTCCTGGCGTTGTCAAGTCCAGCTGGTAGGGCGGGAAGGGAGGATCATCAGGGATGCATGTCACAGATCCTGTAGCGGATATGCTCACTCGGATTCGCAACGCGAATACCGTCTATCATGAGATGGTGGATATGCCGATGAGCAAGCTGCGCCTCGAGATTGCCCGCATTCTCAAGGACGAGGGATATATCCGCAACTATAAAACAGTCACAGATCCCAAGCTGCCCGTGCATACACTTAGGGTCTACATGAACTATGGCTCTGGCCGGGAGCGGGTTATCCAGGGCCTGCGCCGCATAAGCAAGCCGGGCCGCCGCATCTATGTCCACAGAGAGGACGTGCCTAAGGTCATGGGCGGCCTCGGCATAGCCCTAATCTCCACTTCGAGCGGTCTGATGACGGACGCGGAGGCGCGCAAGCGCGGTCTCGGCGGCGAAGTCATGTGCTACGTCTGGTAGGAGGTAGATGGAAGATGTCGCGTATCGGACGGAAACCCATACTCCTGCCTAAGGGCGTGGACGTGAAGATCGAAGGTGCGGAGGTGACGGTCGAGGGAGCCAGGGGAACTATGGCTTTCGGCATTCTCCCCGACATCTCCGTGGCGTTGGAGGACGGCCGTGTGCTCGTCTCGCGCGCGAACGACGAGAAGAACGTCCGTGCGGCCCACGGAATGACCAGGGCCATCATCAGTAACATGATAACGGGAGTCAGCCAGGGGTTCGAGAAGGCTTTGGAGATCATAGGGGTGGGTTACAGAGCCCAGATGCAGGGCAAAAACCTGGTACTGGCCCTAGGCTTTTCGCACCCGGTGGAGTTCGCCCCGCCCGAGGGCATAGAGCTGGCGGTCGACGGACCCACCAAGGTCATAGTGAGGGGCATCGACAAGCAGCTTGTCGGACAGGTTGCGGCCGACATCAGGAGTTGCAGGCCGCCAGAGCCCTATAAGGGCAAGGGCATTCGCTACGTCGGCGAATACGTGATCCGCAAGGCCGGCAAGGCCGGCGGCAAATAAACAGCGAGGTGATGGAAGATGATCAATAATCGCAGCCGCAACGAGATGCGAGTGCACCGCCATCGCCGCTTGCGCAAGCATATCGCGGGCACCGGTGTTTGCCCGCGCCTGTCGGTGTTCCGCAGTCTGAAGCATATTTACGCGCAGTTGATCGATGATGAGGCTGGTAACACGATCCTTGCGGCCTCGTCCTTGGACAAGTCGCTGTCCGGCACGCTCAAGAGCGGAGGGGACCAGGAGGCGGCCAAGAGCGTCGGAAGGCTCATAGCGGAGAGGGCGCTGGCTAAGGGCATATCCTCCGTCGTGTTCGACCGAGGCGGCCATATATTTCGAGGGCGTGTGAAGGCGCTAGCTGACGCTGCGCGTGAAGTCGGTCTGAAGTTCTAGGGAGGGACGAATTTGGCAACCCAGAGTCAGCAGCAAACTAAAAATTACAGTCAGAGAGGCATGGAGCTGACGGAGCGAGTCGTATCCATAAACCGCGTCAGCAAGGTCGTGAAGGGAGGCAAGCGATTCCGCTTTTCGGTCCTCGTGGTCGTCGGCGACGGCATCGACCAGGTCGGAGTCGGAATGGGCAAGGCCCGTGAAATCTCCGAGGCGGTCCGTAAGGGGATAGATCACGCCAAAAAGAACATGATCGACATGAAGAAGGTCGGCAGCACGATCCCTCATCCTATACAGGGCAAGTTCGGGGCCGCTGAGGTTCTGATAAGGCCTGCCGCCCCTGGGACCGGAGTCATAGCGGGCGCGGTAGTTCGCGCTATAATGGAGCTTGGCGGGATCAAGGACGTGCTGACTAAGGTCATCGGCCGCACGTCGAACCCAATCAACGTCGCCTACGCGACCTTCGAGGCCGTTCGCGGCCTCAGGACTCCCGAAGAGGTTCGCAGGCTTCGCGGCCGCGAAGCCCGAGGGTCGGTTTAAGGAGGATTTGTCATGGCAAAGCTGCTCGTTACTTGGAAGAAGAGCGCCATCGGCCGCCCCGACAGGCAAGCCCGGACCTTGAGGGCCCTGGGTCTGCACCATCTCAACGAAACGGTCGAACACGACGACTCGCCGCAGGTGAGGGGAATGATAATGAGCGTTATCCATCTCGTTGAGTTCACCGAGGCGAAACAGGAGGGCGAATTACTATGAACATTCACGATTTATCCCCAGCGCCGGGGTCGAGGCGTAAGCCCAAGCGCCTTGGCATGGGAATCGGCAGCGGGACTGGGAAGACCGCTGGCAAGGGGCATAAAGGCCAGAAGGCAAGAGCGGGGCACAGCGTGAGCCCGCGTTTTGAGGGAGGCCAGATGCCTCTCTCTCGCAGGATTCCGAAGCGCGGCTTCAGCAACTTCAGGCACTCGAAGAATTACCAGACGGTAAACCTTGAGGAGATCGAGAGCCGCTTTGAGACCGACGCGGAGATTACGCTCGATGACCTTCGCCTGCGGAGGCTGGTTGGCAGTTCGAATTTGCCGGTGAAAATACTTGGAGACGGCGAACTGACGAAGAAGCTCACGATACGCGCCAACGCTTTCAGCGCATCCGCCAGGGAGAAGATAGAGGCCTTGGGCGGAAAGGCTGAGGTGATATAGCGTGATCGACGGGTTCCGGGATGCATTTCGTCTGCCCGATCTCAAAAGGCGGATATTGTTTGTCTTAGGCGCCCTCTTTATCTACAGGCTCGGAGCGCATATCCCAACGCCCGGAATTGACTCGGAGGCGGTCTCCAGACTCTTCTCGCAGGGCGGGGATATCTTTGGTTTTCTCGACCTCTTCGCGGGCGGGGCGCTGAGCCGATTCAGCATATTCGCGCTGGGCGTGGCTCCATATATCAACTCCAGCATAGTGATGCAGCTTCTCGTGGTAATATTCCCCGCACTCGAAAAGCTGCAGAAGGAGGGCGAGGAGGGGCGAAAGAAGATAACCCAGTACACGAGGTTCGGGACTATTTTCTTCGCGTTGGTCCAAGCGATTGGTATGACGACGTTCCTCAGGAGCCAGGGCATCTTCGCGGGCGGATGGTTGACCGCGATAGTGGTGGTGTTCACCGTCACCACAGGGTCTATAGTGGTCATGTGGCTTGGTGAGGTCATGTCGGACCACGGCGTGGGCAACGGCATATCGATGCTGATATACGCCGGCATCGTGGCGAGGCTGCCGCAGGCCGTGTATGATACGGCGAGGATGGTCGGCCTTCGCGAGATGAACATACTGACGCTCCTTGTCGCGGCGGTCATGATCGTTTTCGTGGTAGCGGGCTGTGTTTGCCTTCAGGAGGGGAATCGCAGGCTCCCGGTGCAGTATGCCAAACGCATGGTCGGCAATAAGGTATACGGCGGCCAGAGCACGTTCATACCGCTCAAGGTGAATACGTCGGGGGTCATCCCGATCATATTCGCGTCGTCGGTGTTGCTTTTTCCGTACACCATCGCCAGTTTTTTCAGCGGCAGGGCGGCAAATGCGATAAGATCGGCTTTTTCACCGCAGCACATCGTGTATATAGTGCTCTATGTCCTGTTGATCGTGTTCTTTTCGTATTTTTACACGGCCGTCGTGTTCAATCCGACCGACCTGTCTAACAATATGAAAAAATATGGCGGCTTCATCCTGGGCATCAGGCCCGGCAGGCCGACGACCGAGTACATTGAGCGCGTGATGAACCGAATCACGCTCGGCGGGGCTGTGGCACTTGCGGTGATAGCGCTTATACCGACTTTCATGTCCGGCGTTCTCAGGATCGGGACGTTCTACTTCGGCGGCACGGCTGTCCTCATAGTAGTGGGTGTCGCCTTGGACACCATCCACCAAGTAGAGGGACAGATGCTAATGCGGCACTACGACGGAATACTCAAGCGCCGCAGCAAGAGCGGCGGACTTCTGTAGAGGAGTTTAATTTATTCCGGGAAGGGGATATATGGCGATGCGAATAATTCTGATAGGGCCGCCTGGGTCCGGGAAGGGAACTCAGGCGACGTCAATAAGAGAGAAGCATCCTATAGCACATATATCTACCGGGGATATATTGCGCGAGAACGTCCGCGCGGGCACGGAGCTCGGGCAGACGGCGAAGCGCTTCATGGACGCCGGGCAGTTAGTGCATGATAATTTGATAATAGCCATGATGCGCGCGCGCCTCGCTGAGGACGACGCGCAAAATGGTTTCATCCTGGACGGTTTCCCGCGGAACGTCTCGCAGGCGGACGCATTGTCCTCCCTGCTTGACGGCATGTCGCTGCGGCTCGATGCGGCGGTGTTGCTGGAGATATCGGACGAAACGGTGGTGAGGCGCCTCACGTGCCGCAGGGTGTGTTCGTCGTGCGGTTCGATCTATAACGCGCTGTCGCACCCACCGAAGGCCAGAGGTGTGTGCGACTCCTGCGGAGGGCGCGTCGTGCAGCGCGCGGACGACCAGGAATCTGTAATACGCAACAGGCTCGCGGTGTACCACAAGGAGACCGCGCCCCTTGTGGAGTACTATGAGAGCAGGGGCATGCTCCGCAGGGTTCCGGCGGATGGGGAATCGAACGCGGCGTTGAAGTATTTAGAGTCCCTGCGGGCAAGTGGGAAATGATAACGCTCAAGAAGCCCGACGAGATAAACAGGATGAGAAAAGCCGGCCGCATCGTCGCCGACGTCCTTATACTGATGGGCGACCTGATCAAGCCTGGGATAGACACGCTCTCCCTTGACGAAGCGGCGGAGGACCTGATACTGCGTGCGGGGGCCAAAGCCGCGTTCAAAGGTTACAGAGTAGCCGGGATTCGGCATCCGTTCCCCGGGGCCATCTGCGTTTCGATCAACGAAGAGGTGGTTCACGGCTCCCCCAGCAGGGAGCGTTTTTTGCGCGAGGGCGACATAGTGAGCGTGGATGTAGGAGCCGTGATAGACGGTTACTATGGTGATGCGGCCCGCACTTTCCCGGTGGGCGGGATCAGCCCTGAGAGGCAGTTCCTGCTAGACGTGACTTATAAGGCGCTTCACGCCGGTATTGACCAGGTGGCGCCGGGCAGTACTATCGGCGATATCGGCCACGCCATAGAGACGTGGACCCTGGGGCAGGGATGCGGTCTCGTGCGGGACTATGCCGGGCATGGGATCGGCAGGCGGCTTCATGAGGCGCCCCAGGTGCCGAACCACGGCCGCCCTAACAACGGGTTGACTTTGAAATCCGGCATGACTTTCTGCATAGAGCCAATGGTCATGAGCGGCGCTGAGCCGGTGAAGAGCTTGTCGGACGGTTGGACGGTCGTCACTGAGGATGGTTCCGACGCCGCGCACTTCGAGCACGCGCTGCTCGTCACCGGGGATGGCGCGGAAATACTGACGCCATGGGAATGAGTTGCGGCAACGGCGAAGCGTTCCCCCTGGGCGGTTTGGTTGTTGTAAAGCGAGGAAAACATGTAGGCTCCGTTTTTGTTGTAGTCGGGATTGATGAAAAACAGGAAAAAAATGGTAGAATCCTGATTGCCGACGGCAGGAAGATTTCCGCAGCTCGGCCAAAACGGAAGAATTCGCGTCACGTTGAGGCGACGGGTATAGTTTCCGACCTGGTCAGGCAACGACTTGCAGGGGGAAAATTTCTTGACGATGGATGGCTTTCTGAGGTTATCTATCGTCTTAAAAGTTGAGATTTCGCAGCTTATTTTCAAGGAGGTTGGTCTGTTCGTATGGCGAAGGACGATGTCATAGAGGTAAAGGGCAAGGTGGTCGAACCCCTGCCGAACGCGATGTTCAGGGTGGAGCTGGAGAACGGGCACAAGGTTCTGGCTCACGTATCGGGGAAGATGAGGATGCACTTCATTCGCATTCTTCCCGGCGATAGGGTTCTGATTCAGCTTACGCCATACGATCTTACGCGAGGCAGAATAGTTTACAGATATAAGTGATATGAATAGGACGCAATATCATTTTTTTCAAGCGGCAGGGAGGATGTCAGCATAATGAAGGTAAGGCCGTCGGTCAAAACCGTTTGCGAATATTGCAGGATAATCAAAAGGCACGGAGTGGTCCGCGTCATCTGCAGCAGGAACCCAAGACATAAACAGCGCCAGGGCGCGAGGAGGTAGCGTTATATGGCACGCATCGCAGGAGTGGATCTGCCAAGGGAAAAAAGGATCGAGATAGGGCTCACGTATATTTTTGGCGTCGGCCTCTCCTCGTCCAGGAAGATATTGGCTCAGACCGGGATCAATCCCGACACCAGGGTCAAGAACCTCACGGACGACGAAGCCCAGAGGCTGCGCGCGGAGCTTGAGAACAATTACAAGGTCGAGGGTGACCTGCGCAGGGAGATCAGCATGAATATCAAACGCCTTATGGACATAGGGTGTTATCGCGGCATCAGGCATCGTCTCGGCCTTCCCGTCCGCGGGCAGCACACGAAGACGAACGCCCGCACGCGCAAGGGACCCAAGCGCACCGTCGCCGGGAAGAAGAAGGCTGCCAAGTAATCCGGTCTTTTCGAGGCAATAACAAGGAGGAATAATCAGGTGGCAAAAAGAGTGCAGCGCAGGGGTAAAAAGAAGGAAAAGAAACACGTAGCTTACGGCGTGGCTCACATTTACTCCACGTTCAACAATACGATAGTGACCCTCACCGACAAGCAGGGCAATGCGCTGTCGTGGGCGTCCGGCGGGAACGTGGGTTTCAAGGGCACTAGGAAGTCGACTCCTTACGCGGCTCAGATGTCCGCGGCTCAGGCGGCTAAAATGGCTCAGGATCACGGCGTCGTGGAAATAGACGTCGTGGTTAGGGGGCCTGGGCCGGGGCGCGAGTCGGCAATCCGCTCGCTTCAGACCGCGGGCCTTCAGGTGAACGTCATACAGGATGCGACACCAATTCCACACAACGGTTGTCGTCCTCCAAAGAGGCGTCGCGTATAGTCGTTTTTTCGCCGGCAACAGGGCCCGGCGCTTTTAGTGCACTTTGAAAGGTGGGGGAACTTTGGATCACGCCCGCTATGAAATTATAGTAGAGGAAAGCACTCCTTCCTATGGCAGGATCGTTATCGAGCCTCTGGAGAGGGGCTATGGGGTGACGCTCGGCAACTCCCTGCGGAGAGTACTGCTCTCCTCGATTTCGGGGGCAGCAATCACGGCGATCCGCGTGGATGGAGTTCTGCATGAGTTTACGACCGTGCCCGGCGTCAAAGAGGACATGATAGAGCTTCTCATGAACGTCAAGCACGTCCCGGTGAGATCTTACTCCTCGGAGTTCAGGATACTGCACCTGGAGACGGAGGGGCCGAAGATCGTGACCGCCTCCGACATACAGCCCGACAGCGAGGTGGAATTCCCCGATCCGGATGCGGTGATATGCCATCTTGGAGCGGATTCCAAGCTGTCGATGGATTTTTACATCGAAGCCGGCACGGGGTACGCGTCTTTGGACAGGCCGAGGCCGGTGTATCTCCCGGTCGACGCGCTTTTGGTGGACGCCATATTCTCGCCGGCCAAGCGCGTCAAGTACGACGTGCAGGACAAACGGATGGGACAGAGGACGGACTACGACAGCCTCGTCCTCGAGCTGTGGACGAACGGGGTGGTGTGCCCGGAGGATGCGGTGCGGGAGGCTGCGGTCATACTCAGGGATTACTTCCTCAACATCGCGCTGGCCGTGTCCCCGGACCATCCCGATATGCACATGGATATAAAGGGGCAGGATATCGTCAAGCTGCCCGAAAAGGCAGGGCTTGGGGAATCCGCCGCCAAGAACTTCATGAGGCTGGGGGACAATCCGGCGTATGGAAGGCCGGTCAGGGACCTCGAACTCTCGGTGCGCAGCGAGAATTGTCTCATGCGCGGCGGCGTTCACTATATCGGCGAGCTCGTCTCACGCTCGCGCGCGGATCTGCTCAAAATCCGCAACCTTGGGAAAATTTCGCTCCGCGAAATAGAGGAGAAGCTGACCAAGTTCGACCTCTCTCTCTCCGGCGAAATCGAGGACGACACTGAGGACGGTTTTTACAAGTAATTCATTTCAAATCAACTCTTAATGGACGAGTTGATTTGAAAAAACCTCAACACTTCGTGTTGGGCGCAACATTACGTTGCGTGATTCCGATTCTGAATCAAATTACAGTCCGTTTGATGTTAGAATCGGAATAAGACAATATAAGCAAAGGGGCAAACTAGGATGAGACATCGCATGAACTTGAGGCGTCTTGGACGCTATGGCTCGCACAGGCGCGCTATGTTGGGCAACCTGGCTGCCAGCCTGTTTGTGGAGGGAAGCATCGTAACCACGGTCACGCGCGCGAAGGAGCTGAGGCGCGTGGCTGAAAAGTTGATCACAAAGGCAAAATCGGGCACACTTGCCGACCGCCGGTTGGTTATCGCGCGGATGCCGCACAAGGCCGCGGTCACGACTCTCTTTAACGACCTCGCTCCTCGCTATTCGGAGAGGAACGGCGGGTACACGAGAATAGTCAAAATAGGGAATAGGGTCGGAGACGCATCTCCGATGGCGGTCATACAGCTGGTAGAGTAGCCTGATGGATCAAAAATCCATGTTCTCCATCCGCGCGGCGGCGTACTCATATTCGGAGTCAGGCACGCCGGCGCTGGATGGAGTCGATCTTGAGATTGAACAAGGAGAATGGGTTGCCCTCGTAGGAGCGAACGGTTCCGGGAAGTCCACGCTTGCGAAAATTTGCAACGCCCTGCTCGCACCGACGCAGGGCACTTGTTTTGTGATGGGGCTTGACGCCTCCGATCCGCAAAACACGAGCGCCATCAGGCAAAACGTCGCGCTCGTCTTTCAAAATCCGGAGGATCAGATAGTGGCCAGCATAGTCGAGGAGGATGTGGCGTTCGGCCCTGAAAACCTCGGCCTGCCGCCCGACGAGATAAGGCGGAGGGTGGACCGCGCGCTTCTCCTGACCGATTTGGAGCTGTACAGGGCACGGGGCTCGTACTCGCTCTCGGGCGGCCAGAAGCAGAGGCTGGCGCTCGCCGGGGCTCTGGCGCTCGAGCCGGACGCGCTGCTGTTGGACGAATCCACCTCCATGCTGGATCCGGAGGGACGGGACTCGTTCCTCTCGTGTCTGGGCGAGCTCAATCGTAGGGGCATGACGATCCTTCAGATCACGCACAGAATGGAGGAGGCGGCCCTGGCCGGGCGCATCGTGGTAATGGAGTCCGGGCGCGTCGCGTGGGATGGCCCGCCGCCGGATTTTTTCGACGGCGGGTACCTGAGGTGGAGTTTCGAGGAGCCGCCGGAGATGGCCCTCCATCACGCGCTGCTGACCAGGGGCCTCATCCCTCAGGGGACCAAGCCTGGCGTGGAGGACATGCTGGAGGCCCTATGCCTATAGTGGCCGACAACATAAGCTACGCGTACAACGTTGGCACGAGCGCGGAGAGCGTGGCTCTCCGCGGCGTGTCCTTCACCGTCGAGCGGGGTGAGTGGGTCTCCGTAGTCGGGCACACGGGCAGCGGCAAGTCGACACTCGCGCAGCACCTGAACCTGCTCTTGACCCCGCGATCCGGCTCCGTATCGATCGACGGCGCGGAGGCGAAGCCCGGGTCTGGCGAGAGCCGCGTTGCGCGGCGCAGGGTCGGGCTGGTCTTTCAGTACCCCGAGACTCAGTTCTTCGCGGAGACGGTGCGCGCGGAGATAGAGTTCGCGCCGTCCAACTGGGGTGTCTCGGGGGGCGCGCTCAAAGCGTGCGTGGACGAAGCGGTCTCGGCGTCGGGTTTGGACCCGGCTCTGCTCGAGAGCAACCCGTTCGCGCTCTCCGGCGGGCAGAGGAGGCGAGTGGCGATCGCGTCCGTGATCGCCATGAGGCCGGACTATCTCGTGCTCGACGAGCCGACCGCGGGGCTTGACGCCGCTGGGATCCGCGAGCTGATCCAGTTTTTGTCCGGTGTGCGCGACGCGGGGCTGGGGGTGGTTCAGGTCACGCACGACTTGAGGAGCGCTCTGTCGTACAGCGACAGGATACTCGTGCTTGAGAACGGCTCGCGCGTGGTCTCCGGGACGCCGGAGTTCGTGGCACGGCACATAATCGACAATCCCGTGAGGGGGCTCGTGATCCCCCCGGTGGTGCGATTCGCGGACGCGCTGCGAAAAAAGGGCATGAACGTGCCGCTTATATGCGAGGTCGATGAGATGGTTAGGGCAATTGGGATTTACAAGGAGCGGAACAAAAAATGCGGTTCATGAGCGCTCCATCCATAGGGCAGTTCATCCCGGGGGAGTCCTTCATACACGGTCTTGACCCCAGGTGCAAGATAGTAGCCACAGTCATACTCATGACCGGGCTCTTCATGGCGAGCGGCATTCCGGATTTTCTCCTGTGGTTCTGCCTCCTCCTCCTCTGCTCCGCGCTGTCCGGAATAAAGTTGGGGGTGATCCTGCGCTCGGGCCGCCCCGTGTTGTTCCTGGTCCTCGTCACGGTTGTGATGAACCTCCTCTGGACCCCGGGCACGGAGCTGGCGAGGCTAGGACCGCTGCGAATAACTCGGGAGGGGGTGCTGCTGGCCAGCTCCATGGGGCTCAGGCTTCTCTTCCTGGTCATATTCGCGGGGATGCTCATGATGACGACCAGCCCAATGGCGTTCTCCGACGGTCTCGAACGCATCATGTCCCCCCTGTCGCTGCTGCGCTTCCCGACCTCCGAGATGGCGATGATGATGACGATCGCGCTCAGGTTCATACCCACCCTCTTCGAGGAGACGGACCGAATCCTAAAGGCTCAGATATCGCGCGGCGCCGATTTCGAGAGCGGCGGCATCCTGCGCCGAGCCAGGAGCTTCATACCCATCCTGGTGCCGCTCTTTGTCCTCGTCTTTCAGAGGGCGGAGAACCTGGCTGTGGCGATGGAGTCGAGGTGCTATGTCCCTGGGGCGCGCCGGTCGAGGATGAACCCGCTCAAGTGGCGGGGAAGGGACTCGTCGGCACTGGCGGGCCTCGCGCTGTTCGTCGTCTTCGCGATATTCTGCGATCGATATCTTTTCAAAGCGATCCTGGCATGGCTCGCTATGCGATAGAGCTGTCTTACGACGGGACCGGTTACAGCGGCTGGCAGTCCCAGCCCGGAGGCGCGGGCGTGCAGGACGCGGTTGAGCGCGCGTTCGCCGAGCTTGGCGAGCGCGTCCGGGTCGCGGGCGCTGGGCGCACCGACGCCGGGGTCCATGCGCGCGCTCAGGTGGCGCACGCCGATCTCTCGAGGGAATGGGACCCGGGGAGGCTGGCCGCGGGCCTAAACTCCAAGCTACCGCCGTCCGTCGTCTGCATGGACGCGGCGCGGGTCGGTGAGTATTTCCACGCGAGGAGGAGCGCCGTCTTAAGGGAGTATCGATACTTCATCTGGAACGCCCCGGCCTGCTACCCTCATATCAGGCCGTATGTCCTCTGGCTGCGGGGCGGCCGCTATGACTGGCAGAGGGCCATAAGCGCCGCCGGCATGTTCGCCGGCACGCACGACTTCAGGGCGTTTTGCCGCACGAAGGACTGTCCCGGCAACACCGCAAGGACCGTGTCGCGCTCAAAACTGTCGCGCCGCGGCCCTCTTCTGGTCTTCAGCATAGCGGCGAACTCGTACCTCACGAACATGATCAGGATAGCTATCGGGAACCTGCTGGAGATAGCCTCCGGCAGGCGCGGCGAGAATTGGCTGCGCGATCTGCTGGACGGAGCCGGCCGCCGCGCGAGCGCTCGCACCGTTCCCCCATCCGGCCTGTTCTTCTGGAGGGTCGATTATCCGGTTGAAGTTTTCAGGAGAGGCTGGGGATCGCGAGCGGCGGCCGCTCCTCCTCCAATTCGCCCTTGAGCTCCCGCCTGAACTTCTCTATCAGCAGATGGTTCCTGATCAATGGCCTGGCCATTCCGAAAAAGCCTATGCCGGTGGAGTTCAGTATGGACGTCATCTCCGACACCTTCCTGTTACCGCCGGTCAGTATGACCGATACGTCGTTCTCCTCCGCGATCGCCGCCGCGGCCTCCTTGAAATACGCCCCGGACTTGAGTGCCAGCGGCGACCAGTTTCCGCTCACCTCTATGGCGTCTATGCCTAAATTAGTCAGTCGGCGGCAGACGTACTTGAAGTCGTTGTTCGAGATGCCGTCGGGGATGCCGTCCATGCTGTTAAGTTTTATCCAGACCGGGTAGCCGGGGCCGACGGCATTCCGAATCGCGGAATACGTCTCCAAAACCATCCGGGCCCTGTTCTCCGCAGAGCCGCCGTAGAGGTCCATTCTCTGGTTGTAGTGGGGGGTGAGGAATTGGCTGAGCAGGAAACCGTGCGCCGCGTGTATCTCGACGCCGTCGTATCCCGCCGCCTTCGCGCGCTTCGCCGTCTCCGCGAATTTGTCCTGCGCCATCCTTATCTCGCCGGCCCGCATCTCCCGGGCCAGGGTGCCTGTGACGAGGTTCGCCACCGAGCTCGGCGCCAGGGCGACCAATCCGCCCATGTTCCCCTGCGTGAACACGTATGACCCTATATACACCAGTTGGGCCAATATCACGCAGTTGTGCCTGTGAACCGCCTCCGTCACCCTTCTGTGTCCGGGTACAAAGGAATCGCTGCACAGCGCGGCAACCGGCATGAACTTTTCCTCTCCGTCCACGAGCGTTATCCCCGTCACTATCGATCCGATGCCGCTGGCCGCCAGCCTCTCGTAGGTTTCCACCACTGAGTCGCCGACATATCCGTCGGAAGTCTGGTCGGCCACCGCAGCCCTTACGAAGCGGTTTTTTACAGGCAGTTGTCCAATCGTGGTTTCGTCGAACAATGTCTTCATAAAGAGATTTCCTCCCGCCTGGAATCGCCGTATCAGTGTGGCTCGACAAAGCCATGGTAAAAGTATAGCAGAATAATACGGATGGGATATGCCATCTGACAAAAAATTTTAGTTGTTTTTAATTTACCCCGTTCTTTTAGGCAGCACTCGCTCGCGCATCCTACGGAACACTCCGGGAGGGACGAACTCCTGGATCGCGCCGCCGAAGTTGAACACCTCCTTCACCCCTCGGCTGGAGAGGTATGAATATTTGGCGTCAGTGACCATGAAGAAGGTCTCGGTCTCCGGCGCCAGCTGTTTGTTCATCTGGGCGAGCTGGAACTCGTACTCGAAATCGGAGAGCGCGCGGAGCCCCCGCAGTATGACGCGGCTCTGCCGCAGCCGCATGAAATCCACCAGCAGGCCCTCGAAGGCCATGACCCGCACGTTCGGCAGGTGGACGACGGCCTCCCGCATCATCATCTGGCGCTCCTCCACGCTGAACATGGCGTTCTTGTCGGTGTTGACCAGTACCGCCACGATCAGCTCATCGAACAGAGCGGAGCCCCTCTGGGTAATATCGAGGTGTCCGTTGGTGAAGGGGTCGAACGACCCCGGGTATACAGCTCTGGTCAACGCGTCATTCCTCCCGCTCCGGTATCGGCTTCCAATAAAATGACAGCACCGTGTCGCCGTAAGTTCTGTCCTCTCTGGGCATGGATATCTCCGCCGGCGTCTCCCTGGACGAGCGCTCCATGACGAACACCCCGCCCCGTGCTAGGATTCGCGGGTTCGCATCTATCATGGGCGGCAGGACCAGGGCCCATCCCATGAGGTACGGAGGGTCGGCGAATATCACGTCGAACGGGGGGCATTTGTCCGAATTCGCCGCGAGCCTCGGTATCGCCCGCCTCACGTCGGCGCGCACGCAGCTTGCCTCCGTCCCCTCCGCCATGCGGCGCGAGATGCCGGCCGCGAGTGCCCGGTCGGATTCGACCGCCAGGACGCGGCTCGCTCCTCTCCTCAACGCCTCCATCGCCACCGCGCCGGTACCGGAGAAGAGGTCCAGGAACGACGCCCCCGTCAGGCGCCCGGACGCGGAGAGTATGTTGAACAACGCGGCGGACGTCTTGCTCGACGTGGGCCTTGTGTGTTTTAAAGCGGTTGAACGCTTGAATGCAGTCTCGGCCATTTTATCGGCACTCCCTCAGATAGATTCGAGAGTATAATTATATAGTTGTTTTGCCGTTTTGCGAAAGCCGCGTATGCGGGTCAGAGGGGTGGTAAAGGGTGAAATCAGCGGAATGTAAAAGGGGCTCGGCCGCGCCTGGCGCGGTGGAGTCCCTCAGGTTCAGGGCTCTTGTGTCGGTCTCGTTCATGCACTTCCTGAACGACCTCCATCCGACCATGCTGCCGGCCTTTTTGCCGGTGATAGTGGAGCGTCTTTCGCTGTCGCTCGGCCGCGCGGGTTTTCTCAGCACGGCGTTCGGGATGGTGAACATCATGGTGCAGCCCCTGGCCGGCTATCTCGCGGACAGGCGGGATGCGCCGACGTTTGCCCTGTGGGCGCCGTTTTTCACCGCTGCGGGCGCGTGTCTTCTTCCGGTGGCCCCGAATTACGGCGCGGCTCTGCTATTCGTCGCGGTGATGGCGTGCGGGACGGCGGGCTTTCACCCGCAGGGCCACGGCATCACCGGGATCGCGGGAGGTTCGAGCCGCCTTGGTGTGTATCTCGCGATATTCGCCTCGGCCGGGACGCTGGGCGCCGCGCTGAGCCCGCTCTACGGCGTGTTCCTGCTGAGTGCGGCGGGGCCCAGCTTCGTGCCGCTGGCCCTGCTGCCGCTGCTGGTTCTCATACTGGCGGCGAGGCATTTTCTGCCGTCCAGGAGCATGATCCTCCCTCCAACCGCCGGCGCGGCCTCGGACGCGCGCGGGAGCGAGAGCTTTTTCAAGAGCACCGGCAGGGTGCTTGGAATATGTCTGCCGCTCGTCGTGATCTCCATAGTGCGGGACGCGACCTCGCAGGGGATAAGGGTGTTTCTGCCGATGCTCGTAACGAGCCGGGGCGGGAGCCTGGAGATGGGCGGCTCCGTGCTGTTTGCCTTCACGGTAGCGGGATCCGCCGCGAATTTGGCCGGGGGCAGGCTCGCCGACATGTTCGGCAAGGAGAGGGTCATAACGGCAATGCTCGCCCTCTCCCCGGTATTTCTCCTCCCCGCGGTGCTGATGGACGGCCTGGTCTCGGTCGCGCTCTTCGTGCTGGGAGGAGCGTGCATAGCCGCCACGAGCCCGGTCACGCTCGCGATGGCGCAGGAGTACGTCCCGGGCAGCAGAAGCTCCGCGAGCTCGCTCGTCATGGGTGTGTCGTGGGGGTTCGCTAACATAGCGGCGTCCCCCATAGGAGTGCTGGCCGACAATATCGGCCTGGCGCCGGCCTTGGCTGTAGTCTCCCTCTCGCCGCTCCTTGTCGTGGGCTATATCGCCTTCAGCAAATTCGTCCTGAAGCGCGGCCTGTGAGGCGAGGCCGCGCCGGAAGAGCCCATCGTAACCGTCGAAGAGGAACGGCCGTCACTACGCCGCTCAGGTGATTGGCGAAAATCGCGTGATCCCGTGCCACGTCGAAAAAGACGACCTGCGGCAGATCGCCGCTATCGTTGGCGGGAAGGCCGAAAAAACATGATATAATTGTATTCAAAGTTTAGATCGTTTTTACGAAATTCAGTTATTGGTACAATTTGTTATCGATTTTAAAGCTGGAGGGATGTTCTGCATGTTGCATTGTGGGATCGTTGGCCTTCCACTGAGCGGGAAGAGCACTGTTTTTAATGTTATTACGAGAGCCGGGGCTGAGGTGAAGCCGTACCCAGGGGGGAAGACCGATCCCAACAGGGCTGTGGTCAGCGTCCCGGACCCGCGCTTCGACAGACTTGCCTCGGTACACAAACCTAAAAAGACGACGCCGGCCCAGGTGGAGTTCGTCGACCTTGCCGGTCTTTCGCGAGGCGCGGGGAAGGGAGAGGGGCTCGGCAACTCGTTTCTGTCCTTCGCTGCGGATGCTGACGCCCTGATACACGTTATAAGGTGTTTCAACAACGCCGCTGTCGCGCATCCCGAGGGCAGTGTCGACCCGTGCCGGGACTGGGGGATACTGGACATGGAGCTCATCTTCCGCGACTTGGCTGTGGTCGAAAACCGGCTCGACAAACTGACGTCGAAGAAAAAACTCATGACGTCCGAGGCCGTGGAGCGCCAGCTTCTGCTGAGATGCAGGGAGTGCCTCCTGGAGGAGCGCCCCTTGAGGGCGCTCGACCTGACGGAGGATGAGTACCGCGCGCTGCGCGGGTTCACCTTCCTCACGATCAAGCCCCAGATAATAGTCCTCAACATGGACGAATCGGAGCCGGAGATTGAGAATGCGCCGTGGGGTGGCGAGCTCAAGAGGATGATAGATCTCCTTGGGGCCACCGCGATTCGCGTCTACGGGCGCCTCGAGATGGACTTGATCGACCTCTCGCCGGAGGAAGCGGAGGAATTCACCGAGGGTCTCGCGATAGAGGAGCCGGGGCGGGAGCGCCTTATCGCGACGGCTTACCGTGCGCTCGGCCTGATAAGTTTTTTCACCTGCGGCCCCGACGAGGTCCGCGCGTGGACGCTCAACGACGGGGACAGCGCGGTCGACGCCGCCGGGGCTATACACAGCGACCTGGCGAGGGGTTTCATCAGAGCGCAGATCGTCTCCTACGAGGACTATACCAGGTTCGGCGACTCCTACGCGAACTGCCGCGACGAGGGCGTGCTGAAGCTGGAGGGCAAAGATTATAAGGTCAGGGACGGGGACATAATAGAGATACGGTTCAACGTCTGATGCTTGACGGGGATTTCAAGAGATGAAGATCGGCATAGACCTTGGCGGGCACACACTGATAGCGGCACTCGTGTCAGATGCCGCGCGCGGCGCGGCTCCCGTGATTGTGAGGAGGATATCCCTCGACACCCCTCGCGGGAGGGGCGCGTCGGATGTAATAGACGCCATGACGGGTGCGATAGCGAATTTGGCCGAGGGACAAGAGGTGAGCGGGGCGGGCGTGGCAATGCCGGGCATGATAGACGCGGATCGCAGGCACGCTCGCAGGATGCCCAACTTCCCGAAGGAGTGGGACGATCTGGACGTCGCCGGTTGCCTCGATTCCGCGCTCAATTCACGCGGTCTTGGCATACGGGCGAGAATAGAGAACGACGCCAATTGCTACGCACTCGGCGAGGGCAGCTCGGGCGCGGCGATCGGGATCCGCGACTTCATAGTCCTCACGATGGGCACCGGCATAGGGTGCGGTATCGTCTCCGGCGGGCGGCTGCTGGTGGGCTCTCATGGGATGGCGGGCGAAGCCGGGCATCTCGTGGTACGCGGGGACGTGCAGTGCCGTTGCGGCGGCATGGGACACGCGGAGACGCTGGCCGCAGCCGACGGTACTTCGGCAAGGGCCCGCACTGCCGGCTTGCCGGAGGACTTCGGCGAGCTTTGGGGCATGATGGGTAGGGGTGGAGCAGGCGCCGCGATAGACGTAATAGAAGTCACGCTCGACGCGATGGCCCGCGTGATAGCGTCGGTCTGCCACCTGCTCGACCCAGAGCTGGTGATATTGGGCGGCGGCATGAGCAAGGCTCACGGCATAGGCCCAGCCATCCGCGAGCGCGCCATCCCGTACCTCTCCAGGCCATTCAAGAACACGCTCCGTTTGGAGATATCGCCTCTAGGCAACGATGCCGCCCTCTACGGCGCGGCCGGTATCGCACTGGCTCGCGGCGCGCAATAAAATTAAGAGCCTGTCCAATAATAGTCATATCCCGTTTATGTAGTAGTTTGCTTCGTGAATAGCCGCTATCCTCGCGCTCAACCGCTCGCCAGTTCGCGGTCATGGACCTGAGGCCGAATCGGCGCCGGATTGCCGGGGAGGGGCCTCTTTGCCGCCGGCGGACTTATTGCGCCTGCCAAGCCTGCCAAGAACGTTGGAGTCGACAGCAAGTATCGGCAGCTCTATCAGAGGGCCTATGACGAGCGCCAGCGATATCAGCGGGTGGTCTGGATACGTGAGCGCGGCTATCGCCAGCGATATGGGCGAGTTGCGCGCCGATGTCGTGAAGAGGAGCGACACCCTATCCTCAAACGGCATCCCCATGCATTTCCCCACAGCCAGCGCGAGGACGAAGTTGACGGCAAAAAACAGGGCGAGCGGCGGCAGCATCTCCAGGAAGAGCCCGCCGTTGCCGAGCAGGAGCCTCCCCTGCGACGCGAACATCGCGGTGATGGCGAGGCACAGGAGGAGCAGTTGGGCGTTGTCCGAGTGGCGCGACACGGCGTCGCGGAAGATCTCTCTCTTCGCGGTCCCGCTAACGGCCCTCTTCGCCGCGTTCGCCAGGAAGAGCGGGAGTATCAGGACGAGGGCGACGCTCTCGATCATCGCGGCGGGGTCGAAGCGCGCCGAGTCGCCCATAAAAACCCACAGGTAGGCCGGAAGCAGGAGGATTTGCAGTATGAGGTTCATCGGCAGGACCGACGAACCCAGCGGCACGTTGCCACCCGTCATGGCGGTGAATATCAGGTACCAGTCCGTGCAAGGCGTCACCATCAGCATCAAAAATCCGGTTCGCAGGTCGAGGTTCCCGGAGAGGAATGCCAGGCCGAGCAGGTGCGCAAAGATCGGGGTCCATATGAAGTTGATGGCGAGTGCCGCGGCCGAAAACCTGACGTTGGCGAACGACCTCCTGATGTCGCGGATGTCTACCGCCAGGAATATCAAAAACATCAGCGTCATCAAGAAAAATTCGACCAGCCGCCGCGTGAGCGCCGCTGGAATCCCGAGATGCCCCAGCAGTATGCCGGAGGCCGCGGCTATGATGATTATGATGGGTTGGAGTTTCAACGCCAAGCTCAACGGGCAGAACACGCTCCTTCATAATGTTATGTGATAATTTTATCAGAATCCGGTAAAGAATAACCAAGATTTTTCACATAAGAGCGCCAGAGCAGAGCGTGTCGTCCACCATGAACACGTTTACTCTGTCTTCGCCGGTCGTTTCGTATAACCTCCCGTCGATTATCGACGAGGACGGCATAGTGGTGAACTTGAACCGGTTGATGCGGCAGGAATTGACGAACCGGTAAAACGTGTCCGCGGGCCCGGAGCACTAGGTAACAGCGATCCCCGCTGACTTATAGTCAGCATACACATTCTCCGCTTCCCTGTCACTGTGGGTTTCGTCCCGTTTGGTGATGGTTTGACATCGCGGATGGCTGTAACAGTCCATGATAGGAGGGTATGCGCGCATCGCGTAAAAAATTTGTAAAATGTTAATCGCGGCAGGTATAATATGCGCGTGTGTCAGAGCTTAAAATTTTGATAGGGGATGATCTGTTATGAAGTTCCAAAAAAGTTTAACGATGTCTGTCATTGCGATCGCGCTGCTGTCGGTATTTTCGTCGGCCGTGATCTCGGAAGCCTCTCAGACCTTCAGCTTCAAATCGAAGACGTTCGACGGTGAATCCGTCACGGATGCTGTTTTCAAAGACTACAAGCTTACGATGGTGAATTTCTGGGCGACCTGGTGTCCTCCGTGCGTCCGTGAGATGCCGGAACTCGCCAGGCTGGCTGGTTCCATGCCAAAGGGGACGCGGCTGGTGGGGGTCATACTCGACGTGACGACCAGGGATGAAGGCGCCAGAAGTGCCGCCGAAGAAATTTTGGAGAATTCCGGGGCTGATTTCCCCCAGATATTGAACGATCCCAGCATGGACTCTTATACGAGCGGCGTGGAGGCGATCCCGACCACGATATTTGTGGATTCTCAAGGCCGCGTAGTCGGCGAGCCGATCGTCGGCAGCAACAACGAGCGAACATACAGGGCAGCGATAGAAAAAGCGCTGAAAAAACTGTAGCGAAATGATCGGCAGGGTGAGGAACATTCTTCGCGCCGCTCTCTTTTTGATCGCTTTGGCCTTTATCGCCGCGGGGATTTCGCGGGGCGAGATGTCGGCGGTCTTTCGCAAAGCGGTCATCGTTTGTTTAGAGTGTATAGGAATTGGCTGACCGGCGGCGCATAATCCAGTGGGCCGCCCTGCTCGCTAATAACGCTTACTTGAAGGGGTTCGCGGCGGGGCGCATTTATAGAGGCGGCCTCAAGTCGATCTGCGTCCCGGGCCTTAACTGTTATTCGTGCCCGGGAGCCGTCGCTTCCTGTCCGTTGGGTTCGCTTCAGGCGATTCTCGGAGATTACGGATATAAGTTCAGCTTCTACGTCGTCGGTTTGATGATGGGATTCGGACTGGTTTTCGGCCGTTTAATATGCGGTTTCCTCTGCCCGTTCGGTTTGATGCAGGAACTGTTTTACAAAATCCCGTCACGCAAGGCGGCGAACGGAGGCGCGCGATGGTTGCGTTGGGGAAAGTACGTGACGCTCGCTGTCTTCGTGATTGCGATCCCCATATTTTTCCGCGGCGATTTGGGCATCGGCGAACCCGCTTTTTGCAAATATATCTGCCCGGCGGGGACCATCACGGCTGGTTTGCCCCTCGTTGCCGCGAAGTCGTCGTTGAGGGAAGCCGTCGGGGGGCTGTTCGCTTTTAAGGTGTTCATCGCCATTGCGGTCGTTTTCGCCTGCGTCGTGATATATCGTTTTTTTTGCAAGTCGCTCTGCCCGCTCGGAGCTTTTTATGGTTTTTTCAACAAGATAGCCCTGTATCGCATGAGCTGCGACGGGAATAGCTGCGTTCGCTGCGGCGCGTGTTCAGGCACCTGCAAGATGGGAGTGGATCCTTCGCGCGAGCCGGACAGCGCCGAGTGCATACGGTGCGGAGAGTGTTTGAAAGCCTGTCCTTCGTCAGCCCTTCGCGCGGGTTTCGAGTTTGGCCGAACTCTTCACGGCGGCGCAAGCGCCCAGCATATCGTGAGTGGAACCGCGGCAACTCCCCGCTATCTTCAAAAAAGGCTGTAACGCGGTCTCCAGTATTTTTTCCCTGACCTCATGATTTCGAGGTATAATCCGTCAGATGCGGAGTGGTTTTAGGGGTTATTTTGGATCAGTTCGGACCGTGCTGGATTGACGCGATGGTGCCGAGGGGGGGACTCGAACCCCCACGTGGTCGCCCACGGCGGATTTTGAGTCCGCTGCGTCTGCCATTCCGCCACCTCGGCGCGTGCTTAGATATTCAACCATACTTAGCTTGCGTTGTCCAGTATTTTTTGCGTTTGGAGGGGGAAAATTTTGTCAGTTTATGCCATAGCAGTCGCGCTAATGTTGGATTTCGTCATCGGAGACCCGGTGTGGAGGTGGCATCCGGTTCGCGTCCACGGATACCTCATAACGAGGCTCGAAGTTTATTGCAGGGACATGCCGGTGTCCCCGAAAGCGCAGGGAGCCGTATTCCTCTCGCTGAACATGTTCTGTTTCGCCGGCCCCGTCGCTATCGTCCTTCTCGTCTCCTCGGTGAGCGCGGTCCTCGATTTGCTGGTCCGGGGCGCGCTGATTTACTTCGCGCTCGGCGGGACGTGTCTCGCGCGTGAGGTGTCGGGGGTCTCGGACTCCCTCGTGAGCGAGGGGCTCAAGGGAGGCAGGGAGAAAATACGGATGCTGGTGAGCCGCGACGCCGACATGATGGGGGAGGGGGACATAGTGTCGTCGGCCATTGAGACGCTGGCGGAGAATTTCAGCGACAGCGCCTGCGCCACTCTTCTCTGTGCCGCGATCGGCGGGCCTGTCCTCGTATGGATCCACAGGGTCTCCAACACGCTCGACGCCATGGTGGGCTACAAGACCAGGGAGTACGCCGATTTCGGCTTTGCCTCCGCCAAGCTGGACGACGCTCTGAACTTCATACCGTCCAGGATATCCGCTCTGATCGTGGCAGCCGCGTCGCCCACAGTCAATGGGAGCGTGTCCTCCGCGTTCGCCCGCGTTCGCTCCGACGGGATGCTGCTTCCCAGCCCAAACTCGGGTTATCCGATAGCGGCCTTCGCCGGAGCGCTCGCGGTGAAGCTGTGCGGCCCGGCGCGCTACTTCGGCGAATTGAAGGAAAAGCCGTTTATCGGCGACGGCCCGCGCCCTGGCGTGCCTGACTTGGCCCGCGCCCTGGCGTTGTACTGGAACTCGTATGCGCTCGCCGCCGTCCTCTCCATCCTCGCGGCGGGGGTGATGGCGATATGAGCTCGCACGGCGGCAATATCTACGATTTGATCCATCCGGGAGAGGCAATAGATTTCTCGAGCAGCATCAACCCCTTCGGGCCTCCCGGCTTCGCGCTCGCCGCCGCGCGCGATTCGCTGGAACTGATAAAAAAATACCCCGACGCGAGGGAGTCTGGGATAAGGGGCGCTTTCGCGTCGTGGCTCGGCGTTGATCCAGACGGGCTTGTGTTCGGGAACGGGGCGAGCGAGATGATATACGCCGCTATGGCCGCCATCGCGCCCCGCAGGGCGCTCGTCATGTCGCCGACGTTCTCCGAGTACGCGTCGTGCGCGTCCCGCCTCGGGATCGAGGTGGTCGAGATACCGTCGATCGCCCATAATGATTTCGCCTTTGACACGGACGCTATAATGAGGATTTTTTCGCGCGGCGACCTGCTGACAATATGCCAGCCTAACAATCCCACTGGGACCGCGTGGAGCGAGAGCGAGCTGCGGATGATTTCGGCGATGTGCCGCGAGAGAGGCGGGTATATGATGGCGGACGAGTGCTTCATCAACCTGACCAGCCCGCGCGCGCCGTCGTGCATCGGCATGGTCGGGGACGAAAACGTAGTTGTGCTGCGCGCCGTCACCAAGGACTTCTCCGCGCCCGGGCTTCGCGTCGGGTTCACGATATCGTGCCCAGCCGCCGCCGCCGCTATAAGGTCCCGCATCCAGCCGTGGCCGCTAAACTGCGTGGGGGAGGCTTACGCCGTCGCGTGCGCCCGCGAGCCAGAGCCGTTCTTGAGCGAATCCGCGAGCCGCGTATCGGCGCTCAGGGAACGCATGTCGCGCGCGCTGCGCGGCCTCGGCTACTCGCCCTACCCGTCTGACGTGAACTTCATGCTGGTGCGCGGCGGTTCAGAGAGCGCGGAGGAGATCTATTCATTCCTGCTTGAACGCTCGATACTCGTGCGAAGGTGCTCGGATTTTTCGCAGCTCGACGGACGATTCTTCAGATTGGCGGTGCGCCCCGAAGACGATCAGGACAAATTGTTCTCCCGGCTTGCAATGATGAGGCATCGCTGATATGCTTGCCAAGCCGGGTATGCAAAATACATTATAAATATTGGAGAACAGCCGAATGAGTGACGCTATTTTCGCCCCCGCGAGCATTCCCAACCTTCGGGAGGTGGTTTTTGAGAGGATAAAGGAGGCGATCGTGACCGGGGCGATCCCCGCC
This sequence comes from Synergistaceae bacterium, assembly GCA_031269245.1. Taxonomy (GTDB): domain Bacteria; phylum Synergistota; class Synergistia; order Synergistales; family Synergistaceae; genus JAIRKI01. The sequence continues at coordinate 29,751 of JAISZL010000076.1, forward strand.
GGCTCGAAGCTGTCGGAGATAGAGCTTTCGAGGCAGTTCGACGTTTCGCGCACCCCGGTGAGGGAGGCGATCCGCCAGCTGGTGGAGACGGGCCTGGTTCATCTTACGACCCGCCGGGGGGCCTACGTCCTGCTGCCGACCGCGAAGGACACGCGCGACCTCTACGAGATCCGCACGGCTCTAGAGTTTATATCGGTCGACCACCTGTGCGCGAATCCGCCGGAGGAGGACATGCTCCGTGCCCGCGGGCAGTTTGAGGAGGTCTCCAACGAGTGGGACGCCATCAGGTTTATGGAGATGGACGTCGAGTTCCACGCGATGCTTTCGAGGCACGCCAACAACAACTACCTAGACTTCATGCTGGAGAGGGTCGGGTCGATACTTCAGATCTGCCGCCACTACGCGATAGGCAACATCCCTAAGGTCAGCTCGTCAAGGGAGCACATCGCGATAATAGACGCCGTGATGTCACGCGACGCGGAACGCGCCAGGGAAATGATGCGCGATCACCTGAACAACACCCGCGACGGCCTGCTCGAGTACATCTCGCACCATCCCGAGGCGACGGCGCCGAAGGATTGAGGCGGGTTAGGCGCCAGGCGCCCTATGCGCTCATGAATCTGAAAATTTTCGGTCCCATCGGTCCCATCGCGAGGAGCGTTCGCCCCCTGGTGTTCGCGCTCTTTCTTCTGCTGGACAGGGCGGCTAAGTTTTGGGCGATGTCGAGCCTGGCGCGTCAGCCCGACGGCGCGAGGCGTGCTTTTCTGTCGCTCGGCCTCTATTTCAACAGGGGGATATCGTTCTCGCTCCTGGGCGGGCACGACCGCCTGGTGCTTTTGGCCTCGCTCGCTGGCCTGGCTGTCATCTCCCTCGCGTGCGCGAGGTCTGAGAAAATCAGGACGATGCGGGGCATTCCGCTGCTTTACGCGGGGGCGGTAGGCAACCTGTCCGATCGATTGGCGTATGGGTACGTGATTGACTGGATTTACGTCGGCTTGCACATAAATCTGGCCGACGTCTGGCTCTGCGCGGGGTGCGCGCTGATCGCGGCCGAGCTCGCGAAAAGCCCAGAGCGCGCGTAGGAATCTTTTATCTGGAGGCTCATTATAGCAATCCCGCATACGATTAGGGACATGCTGATTTATTTATTGTAGAGAATCTAATATGTTCTGTGTATAATATTCGCGTTTCCAATCGAACGAAAAAATTTTATAGTTCTGGGAGGCTGTCGGATGTTTAAAATTTTATCGGCGAAACGCATAGCCCCGAAGGAATACGATTTTTGGGTGGAGGCGCCGCGGATAGCAGTTCACACGCGCCCTGGGCAATTTGTGGTGCTGAGGCCTGACGAGACGGGCGAGAGGATACCGCTCACGATCGCTGACTTCGATCGCGGGAGCGGCGCCATACGGATCATCTTCCAGGCTGTCGGCAAGACCACGGCGATGATGGCCTCCATGAAGGAGGGGGAATGTTTCCTCGACATATCCGGTCCCTTGGGCACGCCGAGCGAGATATCGAACCTCGGAACCGTCATGATGGTAGGCGGCGGCGTCGGTATAGCCGCGCTGTTCCCCATAATCAGGGGGCTGAAGGAGCTTGGCAACAGGGTCATAACGATATTGGGCGGGCGCACGTCCGAGCTGGTCATCATGAAGGACGAGTGCGCCGCGCACTCCGACGAGCTGATAGTCACCACCGACGATGGGTCGGAGGGGATCAGGGGGCTCGTCACGGACGCGATGAGGATGGTCGCGGCGCGCGGGGACAAAATAGATCAGTCGTGGGCTATAGGACCGTCGATAATGATGAAGTTCTGTGCGCTCACGGCGGTCGAGCTCGGCCTCCCGATATGGGTCTCCATGAATCCCATAATGGTCGACGGCACCGGGATGTGCGGCTGTTGCAGGCTCACCGTCGACGGACATATCAAGTTCGGCTGCGTCGACGGGCCGGAATTCGACGGCTCGAAGGTCAACTGGGACGAGTTTATGAATAGAATGAAGCAGTACAGGGACGAGGAAAAGATATCCATGGACAAATATCTGGCGGAAGCGGGTGACCTGTCATGGCTGTGAGCAAGAAGAAAACCCCCATCTCCGAGCAATCGCCCGGTGAGCGCGTCAAAAACTTCAAGGAGGTATGCCTTGGCTACACGCTGGAGGAGGGGATGGCGGAGGCCGCACGCTGCCTCCAGTGCAAGGACGCTACCTGCATCCCCGGCTGCCCGGTCGCCATAGACATACCCGCTTTCATCCTGGCGATCAAGAACGGCGACATGCCATCCGCGGTCTCGGTGATGTCCAAATACACGAACCTCCCCGCCGTCTGCGGCAGGGTCTGCCCGCAGGAGACGCAGTGCGAGGGCGTGTGCAGGCTGGGGCACGCGCGCGGTTTCGATCCGGTCGCGATAGGCAAGCTGGAACGTCTGGTGGCCGATTGGAACTACGCGCGCGGCGACGCTTCGGTGGAGGGCGTGCCTCCTGAGAAGATAGGGCGCGTCGCCGTGGTCGGCTCGGGCCCCGCGGGGCTCACCGCGGCGGGCGACCTGGCCAAGATGGGGTACGAGGTCACGATGTACGAGGCGCTTCACGCGCCGGGCGGCGTCCTCATGTACGGCATCCCGGAGTTCAGGCTGCCCAAGTCCATCGTCGGATTGGAGATCGGCATGATAACCAAACTGGGCGTGAATTTCGTCCCCAACGCCGTTATAGGCCGCACCATCACGATGCGTGAGATAATGTCCGAGTTCGACGCGTGCTTCATCGGGGTGGGCGCTGGCGCCCCTAATTTCCAGGGCATACCGGGGACCACGTTGAACGGCGTCTACTCCGCGAGCGAGTACCTGACGCGGATCAACCTCATGCACGCTTATGAGTTTCCCAAGTACGACACGCCCACGAAAAAATCCCGCACCGTCGTTGTCGTCGGCGGCGGCAACGTCGCGATGGACGCCGCGCGCTCCGCGAAGCGCCTCGGCGCCGACGAGGTTGCCATCGTCTACCGCAGGTCGCTCTCCGAGCTGCCGGCGCGAATCGAGGAGTACCACCACGCCGTCGAGGAGGGGATCGTCTTCCACTGGCTGACGAACCCCGTCGAGTACGTGGACGACGGGTCGGGCAAGGTGAAGGGCGTGACGTGCATCAAGATGGAGCTGGGCGAGCCGGACGCATCCGGCCGCGGCCGCCCGGTGCCGGTCCCGGGCAGCGAGTTCTTCATCGAGGCCGACACAGCCATCGAGGCGATAGGGCAGAGCTCGAACAGGGTGCTGCTCTCGACCTACCCGGAGCTGAAGCTCAACAAGTGGGGCTACATCGAGGCAGACCCCGAGACCGGAGCGACTTCGGTGCCGGGTGTGTACGCCGGCGGCGACATAGTGACCGGCGCGGCCACGGTCATACTCGCCATGGGCGCCGGCAAGGCCGCCGCGGCCGCGATCGATCGATACGTCCGCGAGAAGAAAAACATTTGACGCCAGGTTTTCTCGAGTTGCGCGGGCAGCGCGACGGATATCGGTAATAATACATAAAAATAAACAGAAGTATTGCTCGCGGTTATTCACGGCCCTATAATCAATTAGTCGTAGTCCCGCGCGCGACTAATTCAATTGAATTAAGGGGGAATGTAAAATGGCTTTGAACCTGCACGGTCGCAATTTCCTGACTCTCAAGGACTTTACCACCCAGGAGATTGAGTTTCTTTTAGACCTCTCCGCGGACCTCAAGGCGAAGAAGAGAGTTCGCACGTGGAACCCGCTTTTGAGGGGGCGCAACGTGGCTCTCATATTCGAGAAGGCGTCAACCCGCACTCGCTGCGCGTTCACTGTCGCCGCCATAGACGAGGGGGGGCACCCCGAGTACTTGAGCAAGAACGACATCCACCTGGGCGCCAAGGAGGACACCAAAGACACCGCCCGCGTCTTGGGCCGCATGTTCGACGGCATCCAGTTCCGCGGCTTCAAGCACTCGACGGTGGAGGAGCTGGCAAAGTACGCCGGGGTCCCGGTGTGGAACGGCCTCACCGATGAGTACCATCCGACGCAGATACTGGCCGACATGCTCACGGTCCGCGAGCACCTGGGCGGATTCAAGGGCAGGAAGCTTGTCTACGTCGGTGACGCGCGCAACAACATGGGCAACTCGCTGATGATAGGCTGCGCCAAGCTGGGCCTGCACTACGTGGCCAGCGCGCACCCCTCGCTTCTCCCTGCCGACGAGCGAATAGCCGAGTGCAGAAAGATAGCCGAGGAGTCGTTCTCAGGAGGTACAGTGGAGACGGAGACCGACCCCAGGAAGGCCGTGAAGGATGCCGACGTGATATACACCGACGTGTGGTATTCGATGGGCGAGGAGGAAAAGGCCGCCGAGCGCAAGGCGCTTCTCTCCGCGTACCAGGTGAACATGGACCTCTTCAAGGCGACGGGGAAGCGCGACACGATCTTCATGCACTGCCTGCCCGCGTACAAGGGCAACGAGGTCACGGAGGACGTGTTCGAACACCCGAACTCCAAGGTGTTCGACGAGGCCGAGAACAGGATGCACACGATCAAGGCCGTCATGGTCGCCACCATAGGGGACATCTGATACCGACTCGCGGTCAACAGGCTGTTTTTGATGCGGCTCTAACGGCTGCCCAGACCAGTTTTAACGCTTCACCCTTCAGGCATGTGATTTCAAATGGGTATTATAGGCCGAGCTTGAAGGGTTTTATCGGGAGGACGGTTCGAACGACGCCGGGCGCGTGTCAAATGGCCTGGCGTCATTTGTGGCACGCTCTTTCGGAGGGCCGGCCTCCCCTGATGCCGATTCGCGGTCAACAGGCTGTTTTTGATGCGGCTCCAACGGCTGCCCGGACCAGTTTTAACGCTTCACCCTTTAGGCATGTGATTTCAAAGTGGCATGAGCTTCGCGGCCGGCGGCAAAACAACTCTGGTCTAAACCGCGTTAATATAGTATTATCTTTACTTGATTGTCATCAGCATATCTTCTGATGGAGAGGGGTGCCGCTATGAGGGTCAGGCTTGATGACGTTGAGCTCTCCGCCGACGGCGACATAGCGCAAAAGAGCAAGTCCGAGATTTATGACATGGCGCATCGGAGCGCTATCTCCAAAAACAGGGTGATCGTCAACATGTTGGTGGACGGCGAGGCGATCCAGGATGAGGAGGCTTTTCTCTCCCTCTTCGGGGGAACGGACATCCAGTTTGTCTCGCAGCCGGTGATCGACCTGGTCAGGGAGTCTGTCTCAGAGGGACAGAGGTACCTCCCTACGCTCACGGCGGGACTGCGGGGGATAGCGACCATGTTCGAGGAGGGCAGGGACCAGGACGCGAAGATATCGTTCTCGCAGGCCATCGACGGCATCAACTGGCTGGTGAGCGTGTTCGACAGGAGTTGCGGGCTTCTCGGGATAAATTCGAACAGCTTCAGGTCGGGAAACATGACGGACGACTTCAGCTATCTGAACAAAACCCTGGAGGAGGTGGCCTCGGCGATGGGTGGAGGCAAGTCGATGCGCATAGCGTACCTGATCCGCGAGCGGATGCTGCCAGGGATAAACAAGTTCGCGGCTTACTGGTCGGAGGTCGCGGAACAGCTGGACAGCCCTCTTCAATAAACCGCTTGCCTTAGTCGTTCCAGGTTCAAGCCTGTCCGCTCTTGTCCCGCTTGAACTGGAGGTAGGATCCGGCGGGAAGGGAGGGCTCTTTTGTCTGTAAAAAAAGGCTTGAGCTTATTTTTTCTGTTGAGCGCCGTCGTGTGCGGCGCAATTTTGTTTTCCAGCGTGGACAGAACATCGTTCGAGATATTCAAGCGCGCTGACCCGCTCAAGCTCGCGTGTTCGGTGTTGCTTGCGGTTGTGGTGTGGCTTCTCGACGCGCTCAAAATATCCCTGCTCGTCCGAGCGGCTGGGGAGAGGATATCCCCAAAGCTGTCGCTGGAGCTGACGTGGATAAACTATTTCGGTGCGGCGATCACGCCGATGCAGAGCGGGGGAGGACCGTTTCAGATGTACGTCATGTACCACAACGGCATCAGCGTCGGGAAGTCGATAGCGATAACGATCGCGCGAACGGTCCTGACCATGCTCATTTTGGGGTTCGCCATTCCGTTCGCCCTGATGTTCGCCGACGACATGCCCCAGACGAGCTGGGGCGTGAAGGGCTTTGTCTTCTACGTTATCGTCTTCGGCCTGGCCGCGTGGCTGTTCATAATATTGAGCCTCGTGCGCCCGAAGATAGTGAAGCGCATCTGCGGGGGAATCGTCATGAAGCTGAAGCGCGCCGGCCTCCTGAAGCCTGGTCGTGTGGTCAGGCTGCTGAAGCGAGTCAACCACGAAATAGACGCCTACAACGAGAACATACGCGCCTTCATGACCACGGGCAGGATGAGTTTCCTCGGCGCGGCCGCCGTTGCGTTCGCCCAGTTGCTGGCTCAGCTCTCCGTCATGCCCTGCATGATATGGGCCATGGGTTTCGGCGTCAAGTACTTCGAGTGCGTCCTCATACAGTCCCTCTTCCTCTTTTTGCTCTACTTCGTGCCGACCCCTGGAGGGAGCGGCGCGGCGGAGGGCGGGGCCGCCCTCGTCTTCAGCATGTTCGTTCCGTGGAGCGCGGCGGGGATGCTGGGGGTCGGGTGGCGCTTCCTGACGGAGTACACGGGCATATTTATCGGCGCCGTCGTCGCGGCCAGGCTCATAGGGTGGAGGCTGGCTAACCAGATAATGTCAAAGGCGCGGGACGATGGGAGCTTCGACGGTTCGCCCGGGGACGGCCAGGGTTGAGGGGCGCGATTTTCAAATACAGGGGTCTCCTGTGGGGAATATTCGCCGCTTTGGTCTTTGTCGTCCCCGCGCGGCCGAGCCTTATCAGGATGGCGCTGGCGGCTCCGCTCGTCCTGGCGGGGCAGCTCTTGCGCTTTTGGGCCGCCGGGGTCATCCCCAAGTACAGGACCCTCACGCTGGACGCGCCGGCGTTGGTGACGCGCGGGCCTTACGCGTGGATCCGCAACCCGCTCTACGCGGGCAACGCGCTGCTTGGGTGCGGATGGTCGCTTATGGTGGGGTGGGCGCTAGTGCCCGCCTTCGCCGCGGTCTACGCCGTCATCTACTCGCTCGTGATAATTCCCTACGAGGAGAGATTTTTGCTGGCGCGCTTCGGGGACGAGTACCTGAGCTACAAGCTCGCCACCCCGAGCATGGTGCCCGGATTCTCCAATTTCGCGTCGCGTGCCGCCCGCGGTAGCGAAGGGTTTGGCGCGCGAGAGTCCTGGTCCATGGAGCGGCACTCGCTGCGCATGAATTTGCTGGTCACGGCCTTGATCCTGGCCCGGCTCTATCTGATGTAGCTGCCTTTGTGAAACGCTGATTTATACCGATTCGCGATCAACAGGCCGTTTTCGATGCGGCCGAAGCGGTCCTCCAAACCTGTTTTAACGCTTCACCCTTTAGGCATGTGATTCCAAATTGGTATTAACGCTTCACCCTTTAGCCTTGGGAGGGCGGTCCCGCCGCGCGCGCGGGGCCGCCCTCCCAAGGCCCTCGCTAAATGTGCTCGATATCCCCGAACAGCCTGTACCACGTCTCCTGATATATCTTTCCTCCCGGCGGGCTGAGCGACGCCACGCCGTCGCGTATCGCCGCCTGACCGACCGCCTCGGCTATCCGAGGCGTGGTCTCGCTGCCGAAGAACTGGGGGCAGATGCGGTCGGGCGAGAGGTGCCGCCTGTCGACCATGTTCGCCAGCGCGTCGGCGGCGGCGAGTAGCATGGAGTCGGTGAGTTTTTTGGCCCTCACGTCGAACGCGCCCCTCACGATGCCCGGGAAGGCGTGGATGTTCAGCATCGCGTTCGGGTTTTCGACTATCCCCGACGCGTATATGTACGCCCCGGCCTCCTTGGCGTCCGCCGCCGCTATCTCGGGCTCCGGGAACGCCAGCGCGAGCACGACGGGTTTTTTGTTCATCCTTCTGATCTGCTCCTGAGACACGGTGTTCCCCCTCGAAAGTCCCACCAGTATGTCGGCCCCTTCTATCGCCTGGTCCAGCCCGCCACTCAGGTTCCTGGGGTTCGTCCTCATCGCGAGATCGGACTGGATGGGGTCCATGTTGGGGTTCGAATCGCGGAGTATCCCGTCGACGTTCAGCGTGACGATGTCGCAGGCCCCGGCGGTTAGCAGGAGCTCAGTGGCGGCGATACCGGCGGCGCCGGCGCCCATCACGACGATGCGGGCCTCCTCGATGGTTATGTCGAGAAGTTTGAGGGAGTTCCTCACAGCGGAGAGTATTATCACGGCTGAACCCTGTTGGTCATCGCAGAATACCGGTATGTCGAGCGAGTCCGCGAGCTCCCTCACGACGTAAAACGTGGCTGGGCTGCCCACGTCCTCTATGTTTATCCCGCCGACCGTGGGCGCGATCATCCTGCAGAAGGTCGTTATCTCCTCCGTGGTCGCCGCGTCGATCGCCATTGGGATCGCGTTTACGTCGCCCATCTGTTTTAGCAGAAGCGCCTTGCCCTCCAGCACCGGGAGGCAGGCGCCAGGCCCCACGTTGCCCGTGCCCAGGACGGCGCCTCCGTTGCCTACCTCCGCCAGGCGGTTGGACTTGCCGGTGTAGTCGTATGCCGCGCTTGGGTCATTTTTTATCTCCTCGGACGCGATGATGCTGCCCGGCGCGTAGGCCAGCCCCAGCTGGCGCTCGTTTCTGATGTTGACGGTTGGCATCGTCTGCACCTTCCCGCGCGCTTTTCTGTGAAACTCCAGAACCTCTTCCCTCTCCAGCCCATTCATGCGCGTATTCCCCTCCCCTTGTATTCGCGTTTGATTTCAAAGCGGTATAAGCCGCGGCAGTTCGTCTATGTCCACGGTCATCCCGTCAGTGGCGGCGACGGCCCTGGTCCAGTTGGTCGATATGCGGTCCGCTAGCCGCTCCGGCCCCATGTCGAGTAGCATGCCGCCCATGTGGGTCAGTATCGCGAGGCGGGGGCGCAGTACCTGGAGCAGCGACTTTACGTCCGCCGCCGACATGTGGTCGAGCCTTGGAACCGGCAGCGGCAGCGTCGTGTTTATCACGAGCATCCGGCACTCCGCGTATCGCTCTGGAAAGTGCGGCTGCGCCATCGTGTCGCTTATGACACCCCACGTCGGGAGCCCGTCCTTCCTGAAGACCAGCCCGTAGCACTCCACCCCGTGATGTTTGTGTATGACAGATTCGACCATCATCCCGGGGACTATCTCCGTGATTTTGCGATCGCTGTGAAAGTGCGTGTTTTTTATCCTGTCGGCGAAGTATTTCATCAGCGCGGCGTCCTCCCCTGACGCGCTGTCGCGCGGCAGGAGGATGTTCCCCTTTTTCGCGCGCGACCTTAGCGTCATCCCCTCGGCCAGCGCGTTTACGTCGGAGCTGTGGTCTATATGCTTGTGGGTGAGTATGAGGGTGTTTATGTCCGTGGCCGCTAAGGGCGGCGCTGCCGCGCATATGCCCACGAGGCTTCCGGGTCCGGGGTCGATCACGCCCCTGCTTCCTCCGTAGGAGAACCAAATCCCCCCGGACGCCCTCCTCTGCGAGAGCATTATGAAACGAGTGCCGGCGGTGCCAAGAAAACGAATGAAGTTGAGGGGATATCCCGCGTCGCCCTGCAAAAAAAGACCTCCCAGCCGCCTGCGTCTTGCCGCCGCTGGGTCTTGCGCGCGCGGCGGTTCGAGTGCTATTATATTCCCTTCTGTGCCGAGATCAAACTGGGATGAACGAATTTTAAATGGAATTTTGGCAAATTGCCGTCAAATGTGGTATGCTCATTCGCGGTCAATCAAGGCGATCTGTAAAAAGGCTGATTTATCGTTAGCGTTACCCTGTTTTCTTAAAAAGGGGCATGTGAGTGAGCTTTGGCATAAATCAGCGTTTTTGCGCGCAAGGAGGTGCGAAGAATGAGTGATTCTCGAGATTTATGGATGGTGGGAGATGTTCTTGACGCCATGTCCGGTTCAACTGTCCCCGGCTATGTCATCAGGATCATGGATGAGGTCGAGGCATGGCTTGCGTCCGCGGTGTCCGAGGAGTACATGATGGACCCGGCGGACGTGACGGGCGCCGGCGAGCGAAATCTCTCAGCGGATCTGGAGTATCTCTTCAATCAGCTCGAGTGGGCCGGGGCGCACGCGGATATTTTGCCCGTCCTTAAAGGAAGCGTTCGTCACGAGGACGCCGTGATACTCTCGGTCGGTCCGATAATACTCGACGAGGGGCTTCGCATGATGGTGGATCACGCGGCGATATTCGCGCGCGGTTCGTGCCGCAGGGTGTGGCTGATCTCCGACACCTGGGTGATAGGTGACGTGCTCTCGTACATGCCTCACTTGAGGGTTCTGCGCGAGGGGGGGGTCCAGGTTCATTTCATGCTGGTGACGCCGTGGGGCCACTCTGAGATTCCGTGGAGCCTCGGTGCGAAAAAATAAAAATCCTGACCGCGCTCACTCCGGCACTGATGATTCAGAGCCCGAGTGAGCGCGGCCCGCGGGCTATCCCTTCGAGGGATCCCGGCTTCCCGGCTTCACGATCGGCACGCCGCCGCGGCACAGCTCGCAGTCGCGCTCGTCCCATGACGCTATGTCCACGGCGAGCAGCGGGATGAACTCGACCCCGAAGTCGACGGCGCCGCCGGATCGGTCCACCATGGTTCCGACGCCCGCCACGTCCGCGCCCATGTCCTGAAGGAGTCCGATGACCTCCTTGACCGAGCCTCCGGTCGTCACCACGTCCTCCACCACGAGCACGCGCTCGCCCGGCTCGACCTTGAACCCGCGCCGGAGTGTCATGGCGCCGTTCTCGCGCTCCGCGAAGATGCCGCGGGCGCCTAGCGCGCGCGCCGTCTCGTAGGCCATGATTATCCCCCCGAGCGCCGGCCCGGCGACCGCGTCGACGCGACGGCCGCGGGCGCCCAGTTTCTCCGCGAACGCATCGGCCAATCGCCCGCACAGCTCCGCGCTCTCATCCGGGTGCTCGAACAGCTTCGCGCACTGCATGTACCTGTCGCTGTGACGCCCGGACGTCAGCCTGAAGTGCCCGGTCCGAAGCACCCCCAGCCGTTTCAATATCTCCAAAGTCCCCTCGTTCGCGGTGGACTTGCCGTCGTTAGTTCTCATGCCAGCAATACCTCCTTATACTACCAATTCGCGGTCAATAGGTTGTTTTCGATGCGGTTTTTGCTATTATCCAAACCTGTTTTAACGCTTCACCCTTCAGGCCTTTGATTTCAAATTGGTATTAGAAATAATCGGTTCGCCGCCAACGCCGGCTGTTGGGTGCCCTAGAAAATCGCATCGGCATCAGGATGTCTCCAGTGCCCCGACCAGCTCGTTTATGTCGGCTATCCCATTCGTTCGCGCGAAACCCTCCAGCTCCGCCAATATGCGCGGGCCTGCCATCGGGTCCGTTATGTTGGCCGTCCCGATCATGACCGCGCGGGCGCCGGCGAGCATGAACCGCGCCACGTCCTCCGCGTCCGCTATCCCCCCCATGCCGACGACTGGGATGGAGACGGCCGATGCGGCCTGCCAGACCATGCGGAGCGCTACGGGCTTTATGGCAGGCCCCGAGAGGCCGCCCGTGACGTTGGCCAGGACGGGGCGCCTGGTCCTGACGTCTATAGCCATGCCGGTGATGGTGTTGATCAGGCTTATGGCGTCGGCCCCGGCGTCCTCCGCCGCGCGCGCCGCCACCGCTATGTCCGCGGTGTTGGGCGAGAGCTTCACCATGAGGGGCTTGGACGAGTGCCGCCTCGCGGCGGATGTCGCCTCCCCGACACTCCTGGGGGAGGCGCCGAACTGCGCGCCGCCCTCCTTGACGTTGGGGCAGGATATGTTAAGCTCGATGATGGCGGTCTCGGTGTCGGAGAGCTTGCGCACCGCCTCGCGGTAGTCGTCCAGGTCCGACCCGGCCACGTTCGCTATGACGGTCACCCCGCGCGAGGCCAGCCTCGGCAGCTCGTCCCGTATGAACGCGTCGATCCCCGGGTTCTCCAGCCCGACGCTGTTCAGCATCCCGGACGCGGTCTCGGCTATCCTGTGGGGAGGGTTCCCGCTCCGGGGGAGGTTGGTGAGCCCCTTGACGGAGATCGCGCCCCAGCACGATATGTCGTAGAGCTCGTCGTACTCCCTCCCGAAGCCGAACGTGCCGGAGGCGGCGATCAGAGGGTTTTTCAGCCTCACGCCGCACAGGTTCGTCTCAAGTGACGTCATTTGAAGATCACCTCCGAGAGATCGAAGGAGGGCCCGTCGCGGCAGACCCTCCTGTATCCGGCCCCGCCGCCGGCTCGCGCGCGGCGGCTGCACACGAGGCAGGCGCCTACTCCGCACCCCATCCGCGCCTCGAGCGATGCGTAGGCCGCTATGCCGTTAGCCGAGCATATCCCCTGAAGCGCCTCCAGCATCGGCTCGGGGCCGCACGCGAGCACCGCGTCGGGCGCGCCGCGTCCAAGCGACTCCTCGAGCGCGTCGGTGACCAGCCCTCCGATCACCAGGCGGCACGCGCCGGCCCGCCCGAACTCGTCCGCGCCGAACGACGAGGCTTCATCCCTGAACCCGGCGAACGATTCGACGCTGAAAATTCCTCCGCGCACCTCGTTTAAGGCCCTGATGAAGTCCGCGGCGAAGAGCAGGGGCGCCGCCCCTATGCCGCCCGCCACGAGATGGATTTTTTTTGCTCCGCCCGACTTCCCCCGCCGCTCCGCCAGGTCTTCGACGGGGAACGGGCTGCCGAGGGGCAGGAGCATCCTGACACTCTCCCCCGGCTCGAGGGAGGCGATGGCTCCGCTGCCCCTCCCGGCGTTTCGCACAATCATCCTGACCCGCAGGCTCTCACCGTCGAACCCCGCGATGCTGATCGGGCGCCTCAGAAAGAGCCCGCCGACGGACAGGTGCGCGAACTGCCCCGGTCTCGGATCGATCCCCGACGCCTCCGGCGGCAGTTCGAGCGATATGTCGGAGACGAGCTCGGCGGCGCGGGCATTCGATATGACGCGGGCGACGAAATCGCCCTTCACGGCGCGAGCCCCGGCAGGACGCGCATCAGGTCGGCTCTCATCCTGATCGCCTCCTCGCGGGCGGCGGAGGCGAAGTCGTCCGTCCCCGCTGTCCTGTGCGCGCGGATGATGCTGCGTGACGCCGCCACGATCGCGCCCGACCCGTCCCCGTCAAAACAGCCCGCGAGATGCGAGGCAGGCGCGCCCTGAGCGCCGTAGCCGGGTAGGAGGAAGAACGTGTGCGGCATTTTCTTTCGGAGCTCCGCGCCCTGCTCGGGGTACGTCGCGCCCACCACCGCCCCTACGGAGCTGTAGCCATTGTGCCCGATCAGCCCGCTCCCCCATTCGGAGACCCGTTCCGCCACGTGTTCGTAGACCGTGCGCCCGTCGGCGCACAGGATGTCCTGAAACTCGCCCCCCGACTTGTTGGACGTCTTGACCAGCGCGAATATGCCGCGCCCCGTTCTCCCGCAGTCCGATATGAACGGCGAGACGCCGTCAGTGCCGAAGTAGGGGTTGACCGTCAGGAAGTCGGATGCGTAGGGCGCGCCGCTCCCCAGGTACGCGGACGAGTACGCCTCCGCGGTCGGCCCGATGTCGCCGCGCTTGGCGTCCGCTATGACGACGTAGCCGAGCCGCCGTGCCTCCTCCATCGTGTCCCCGAGACAGGCCATGCCGCCGGCGCCCATCATCTCATAGTACGCGGCCTGTATCTTGACGCAGGGTATTATGTCGCGGAGCGCGCGCAGCAGCTCGCGGTTGAACGCGAGCACGGCCGCCGCCCCGCCCCCCTCCCCGGCGTGCGCGCGGGCGAACGGCTCGGGCACGTACTCTATCCTTGTGTCCAGCCCAAGCGCCGTGGGGTTCCGCAGCTCGCGTATGGCCTCGATCAGCCGGTCTATCCGCATGTCCACTCGCGCCCGTACGCTATCTCCCCGCCCGCGATGGCGCACTTGACGAGCCCTGAGAGCGTGTGCCCGGAGAACGGGGTGTTGTGCCCCCGGCTCGCGAACTTTGAGCTGTCCACTGTCCACTCCGCGCCGGGGTCTATTATAGTTATGTCCGCCGCGCCCCCCTCGGCCAGCGCGCCGGCGTCAAGCCCGAGTATCCTGGCTGGGGCCGAGGTCATTTTCTCGAAGAGCGCCTCCGGGGTCATGCGCCCGCTCTTGACGAGCGCTGTCCAGCAGATGGAGAACGCCGTCTCGAAGCCGGATATCCCGCTCGCCGCGATGGCGTACTCGACGTTTTTGTCGTCCGCGTGGTGAGGGGCGTGGTCGGTCGCTATGCAGTCGATCGTGCCGTCGAGCAGTGCGTCTATCAGCGCTAGGCGGTCGTCCTCCGTGCGAAGCGGCGGGTTGACCTTGGTGTTCGTGTCGTAGTCCCGCACCCACTCGTCGGTGGCGTAGAGGTAGTGCGGGGCGGTCTCGCATGTCACGGCCGCGCCGAGCCTCTTGGCGTTCCTTATTATATGGGCGCCGCCGGCGGTGGACACGTGCGCGATGTGGATGGACGTGTTCTCCACTGCGGCCAGCATACAGTCGCGCGCTATGATCGTCTCCTCCGCGGCCCTCGTCGCGCCGGGAAGCCCTATCGCGGCGGACCAGTAACCCTCGTTCATCACCCCGCCGTCCACGAGGTCGGTGTCCTCCGGGTGGGAGATAACCTTGAGGCCGAACCTCTTCGCGTAGCGGAGCGCGAGCCTCATCATGCGGGCGTTCCCGACGGACTTTCCGTCGTCGGAGAGTGCTATCGCGCCCGCGTCGGCGAGCTCGCCGGCCTCGGTCAGCTCCTCCCCGCCGAGCCCTTTGGTCAGGGCCGCTATGGGGTATACGTGAACCGGCCCGGCTTCCGCGGCGCGTTTCTTTATGAACTCCGTCACCACCGCGCTGTCGTTGACCGGGTTCGTGTTGGCCATGCAGCAGACCGACGTGAAGCCGCCCTTAGCGGCGGCGGCCGTCCCGCTGGCTATGTCCTCCTTCTCTTCGCCTCCCGGCTCCCTCAGGTGGCAGTGTATGTCCACCAGCCCAGGGATCACCCACATCCCCGACGCGTCTATGACGCGCGCGCCGTCCAGAGCGAGGCCCCGGCCGATGGCCGTTATCGCGCCGTCGCGCACGCTTATGTCGCGGACCTCGGCGCCGGACGCCGTGAGGACGTTGCCCCCCCTTATGACAAACACATTTGTGTCAGCGCGCTTCATCTTATATGCCTCCAATCTCCGGTTTCTGCCTCGTGAGCATGAAGAGCAGCGCCATCCGCACCGCCACCCCGTTCGTGACCTGCTCGTCTATCGTCGACTCCGGGGAGTCCGCCACGGCGGTCGATATCTCAACCCCTCTGTTGATCGGGCCCGGGTGCATCACCAGCGCTCCCCTCCGCGCCAGCGCCACCCGCTCCTCCGTGAGCCCGAAGTACTTGCGGTACTCCCTGACGGACGGGAAGAGCCCCTTCTTCTGGCGCTCGACCTGTATGCGGAGGCCCATCACCACGTCGGCGCCGCGCACGGCGTCGTCAACCCTGTCCGTCACCTCCACCCCCAGCTCGCCGATGCGGGGCGGCATCAGGGTGGGAGGTCCCGCGAGCACGACAGAGGCCCCCATCTTCGTGAGCCCGTACACGTTGGACCTCGCGACCCTGCTGTGGGCCACGTCGCCCACTATGGCGACCCTGAGCCCCTTCAGCCCGCCCAGGCGCTCCCGCATCGTGTACATGTCGAGCAGCGCCTGTGTGGGGTGTTCGTTCGTCCCGTCGCCCGCGTTGATCACCGCGGCCTTGACGTTCCTCGCCATCAGGTGAGGCGCGCCGGACATCGGGTGTCTTAATATCATCACGTCGGTTCCCATCACGTCGAGCGTCCGCGCCGTGTCCACGAGCGTCTCGCCCTTCGTGACGCTCGACGCCGGCGCGGACATGTTAGACGCCGTGCCGGACATGTACTTGCACGCCAGCTCGAACGACAGTCTCGTGCGCGTGCTGTTCTCGTAGAATACCGTCATTACGGAGCGCCCCTGGAGGTGGGGGGTCTTCTTATTGTTGCTCGTTATGACGACCTTCATCAGCTCCGCGGTGTTCAGGATCTCGTGTATCTCCTCCGGCGCCGTGTGCCTCAGGCCCAGCAGATCCTTCGATTTAAGCATCGCTCCGCTCCTCCTCCCCGCCGTTCATGTCGAGCACCAGCACGCGGCTCTCCTGGTCGTATGGCGGTATCTTGACCGCTATCAGCTCGCCCCTTGACGTCGGCACGTTCTTGCCGACGAAGTCGGCGCGGACCGGCAGCTCGCGATGCCCGCGGTCGATCAGGACCGCGAGCTGTATGGTGCGCGCGCGCCCGACCTCCATGATCGCGTCCATCGCGGCACGGGTCGTGCGCCCGGTGAAGAGCACGTCGTCCGTCAGCACCACGTCCTTGCCGGTGATGCTGAACGGTATGTCAGTGCCGTTGATGACGGGGTGCTCCGCCAGCAGAGAGAGGTCGTCGCGGTAGAAGGTGATGTCCAGCATCCCCGTCGGTACGCCGGCGCCCTCGACCTGCCCGATGTTTCGCGCGAGCTGCCGCGCTATCGGCACGCCCCTCCGCTGGATCCCTATCAGCACCACGTTGTCCGTCCCCTTGTTCTTCTCGATGATCTCGTGCGCGATGCGCTGCATCGCCCGCTGCATCGCCTGCGCATCCATGATGCGGGCCTTCTCCCTCACGCGAACCACTCCTTTTTTTTGACACCACGCTAAAAGCACTGAAAAACGCCCCGCCGTCGAAGACGGCAGGGCGTTGAGCATGACCCGCAACCTGAACGAAAAGATCGCCGCCGCCTTCCCGGCCTCTCTGAACCGGACTTAAAGGACGTTGTCTCGCATCGAGGAGGATTTCCCCGAATCGCGGGTATCTTATCACGCGCCCGCGCGTTTGTCCATAAACGCTGGGGGCCAAGATTTTTTGCCTGATCGCGGATTATCTGCGATAATGATCATTCGCCCGGGAGCGTTGCGCGCAAACCGCGCAAAGGGACAATGCCCCGGCAGGCTGTACTTGCTACAATGCGAGGCGGCATAGGGAGGGAGGCGGCGAGTTGTCCATAGATCTGTCGGAGTTCAATTGGCAGCTCATTTTGATCATCGCGGCGATAAGCGGCACGGTCTCCTACGTCGGCGACGTGCTGGGCATGAAGATAGGCAAGAAGAGGATATCCCTCTTCGGCCTGCGCCCGCGGTACACGTCAACCGTGATAACCCTGTTCACGGGGGTTGGCGTGGCGCTTTTGACGCTGATAGTCGCCGCGTCATCGTCGGACAGGGTGGCCCAGGCCATATTCGGCCCCAACATTTTGATGAACGAGCTCGCGAACCTCCACAGCCAGGTGAGGGAGACGCAGGACGAGCTGGAGATGATGAACGTCGAACTCGTCGGGACTCAGGGGGAGCTGTCGTCGCTGGGGAAGGAGAAGGCGAGGGTGGAGGAGTCGGTCGAGGCCCTTCGCAGGGAGACGGAGATCTTGAAGCGCGGGCTGGCGGAGATGAAGGAGGGGCGCGTCGTCGCGTTTCAGGGGGAGGTGCTCGCCACGGCGTTGTTCGACGGCGGATCCGGGAGCCTCGACGTCAACGGGATATCGGACCTGCTGGTGAAGTCGGCGGAGGAATACTTAATCAGTAAAATGAGGGACGCGGGTATCGTTGATATGGAGGACGCTCCGAGGGTCGCGCTGGCGGATGATGTGAGGGCGAATATGGAAAACATCCTGTCCTCGTCCAAGGGGAGGAAGGTCCTGCGCCTCACGGCCCCGTCCAACACGGTCATTGGGCAGACGGTGTCCGGCGTGGTCAGCATGTTTGACAGCCGCCTCGTCTACGCCGAGGGCTCGGTCCTGATGAGGGAGACTATGAGGGGCGGCATGGCCCGCGAGGACGCCGCGGACGTGATCTACGCGATGCTGAAGCGGATGAACCGCGAGGCGGTCTCCGAGGGAGTCATGCCCGACCCGATTTCTGGAACGGTCGGGAAGCTGGACACGATGGATTTCTACGGCATAGCCGATCAAATTGAGGAGTCCAGGAACGAATGCGTCGTTACATTTCTTGCTGCTACCGACATCTATACGGAGGGCCCCGTGAACATCAGGATCGAGGTCGGGGAGTGATTGGAAAGGGGTGGCGTCATATGCTGATAGTCGGTTGTCAATCGTGCGGAGAGGTGAAGATATTGGCTGGCACGCCGGACAAGGACGGCGTGGCCAGGATGAATTGGAGCTGCCCCCGCTGCGGCGCCGGGCAGGTTTTGCAGCTCGAGGTAGCCAGCCGTGCCCGGATGAACGATCTGCACGGCATTCTGGGAGGGCTGGCCTTGAGCGGCGGCCCGGCCGGAGAGGTCGCCGCGGAGATTCGCCGCGCGAGGGCGAGCGAGCTCTGCGGCGACGCGCGGCATCTCCAGGGGGAGGCGCGTGGGCATGGAGAACGCTCGCGGCCGAGACGAAACGAGAGGGTTTGATGGCATTACTATAGAGTCCCGATCGAATATCCGTGATATTATATAGTTATAGCGGTGTGCGACGGCATACTGCTAATGCCAATTCGCGATCAATAGTTTGATCTCGAATTGGTATAAAAACACAAAACAGGAGGTGTGTTCGATGAGCAAAGAAAGGTACCTGGTAACATCGGAGTCGGTTACGGAGGGACACCCTGACAAACTCGCGGACCAGATCTCCGATGGAGTTCTTGATGCCATTCTGGAGCAGGAACCCATGGGGCGTGTTGCCTGCGAAACGCTGGTCAGCACAGGTCTGGTGGTGGTAACGGGGGAGATAACGACCGGGGTCTACGCCGATATCCCGAGGATAGTGAGGAGCACCATAAAAGAGGTGGGCTACACTAGGGCGAAGTACGGCTTCGACGGGGACACGTGCGCGGTCCTGACCGCCATAGACGAGCAGTCGCCTGACATATCGCGCGGGGTCGACAGGGCTTTGGAGGTCCGCGAGTCCGAGATGCGCGACGAGGAGATCGACAGAATTGGAGCCGGGGACCAGGGGATGATGATCGGCTACGCGTGTGACGAGACGCCGGAGCTGATGCCGATGCCGATCGCGCTGGCCCACAAGCTGTCGCGCAGGCTGGCCGGGATCCGCAAGGACCTGGTTCTCGCGTACCTGCGCCCCGACGGGAAGACTCAGGTCACGTTGGAGTACGACGGACTGCGCCCCGTCAGGGTAGACACGGTGGTCGTCAGTGCGCAGCATCATCCGGCGGTCGACGAGAAGCAGATAGAGGCCGACGTAATAGAGCACGTCATAACGCCGGTCCTGCCCGAGGAGCTGATCGACGGGAGGCCGAAGATACTGGTCAACCCGACGGGGAGATTCGTGCTGGGCGGACCGCAGGCCGACACCGGTCTCACCGGCCGCAAGATAATAGTGGACACTTACGGAGGCGTCGTCCCGCACGGCGGAGGCGCGTTCTCCGGCAAGGACCCGACCAAGGTCGACAGGTCCGCCGCCTACATGGCGAGGTACGCCGCGAAAAACGTGGTGGCCGCCGGCGTAGCCGAGAGGTGCCAGATTCAGGTGGCGTACGCCATAGGGGTCGCCAACCCGGTATCGATAATGGCGGATACCTACGGGACCGGTAAGATAGAGGACAAAAAGATAACGGAGCTGGTGCGGCGCCGCTTCGACTTCCGCCCGGCTGCCATAATCAGGGACCTCGACCTGCGCAAGCCGCAGTACCGCAGAATAGCGGCCTATGGGCACATAGGCCGGACGGACCTCTCTCCCATGCCGCGATGGGAACTGACCGACAGGGCCGACTCCATCAGGAAAGACGCGGAGGCAATGGCGTAACGAGAGGGGTAAAGGCGCGCCGGGCCGTCCCGCCGACAGTTTGAAGAACTTGCGGCCCGGCGAGTTTCTGTCCGGGATATCAAGGGCCGTTGCGCACATCGTGTGGCCCCGCGTCTGTCTGGTGTGCGGCGCGCTTGGGGTGGATGTGTGCGCGTCGTGTCTGGCGTCGCTCGCGGAGATGAGCACGAGGTTCTGCGTGTCGTGCGGCGGTGCTTTCCCGTGCGCGGCCCACGCGGATGGCATGTCGTGCGTCGCGTTTTCGCTTTACCGGGGCGTGAACAGGGACGTGATTCACGCGATGAAGTACTCGAACGGCAGACGCATAGCACTGATGATGGGGCGTTTGATGGCTGGCTCCATCCCGAGGCCTGACGCGGATTTTCTCGTGCCCGTGCCGTTGCATGGGGGCAGCGAGCGCGAGTACAATCAGGCGGGGCTGATTGCGCGCGGCGCTTCGGAGGTGTGGGGGATGCCTGTCAGGGACGTCCTGATGTGGAGGGCGGGTTCGACGAGCCAGGCGAGGAAGAAAAAAGCATTGCTGCGCAATTTGCCCGATGATGCTATAATAGCGCGAAGATCCGTTTCATCCGGCGCGCGGGTGTTCCTGGTGGATGACGTGTTGACGACCGGCGGTACCATGAGGGCCGCGCGCGGCGCGATGGAGAGGAGCGGCCTGTCCGTGGCCGGCTCGATGGTTTGGAGCAAGAGCGCGTCATAGCTTCGCAAAAGGGCGGTGACAGTTTTATGCCTTTGGATCTGGTCAAGTGCGTCATATGCGGCAAGGCGGTGGTTATCGAGAGGGGTACTAATGAGATATGCCCTCTCTGCCGCAGCGAGGAGCAGAGGCTTTACAGGGAGGTCCGCTCGTTGATCTTGGAGAGTGCCGGCAAGAGGTACACCATCTCCGAGGTCGCCTCTGAGCTCAATGTCGATGAGAAGAAGATAACCCACCTCGTGGAGATCGGGTATTTTCAGCTCGTTCGGAGCCATGTGTTGTTGGACTATCATAAGGTTCTATAAAAAACATAATTATTAAGGCGGATGTCGCTGATTCAGTTATAAGTAAAAATATTTTGGCGGATGACGTGTTTTGGCGTAAAACATCGGACGCCACATCCGATAATACGTATAGCAAGTGGTTTCCACCCATGAGAGGTGATGTTTATCATGATTGAGAAGATCAAAGATCCCCTGGGAGTAGGTTCAATAGGCAGCGTCAAGCCGCGACGCGGCGTCGGGGAGAGTTTCGATGATTCCGCGGCGTCGCGGGACGGTCTGGCCGTCAGTCAATTCGCCAGGGAGATGGCCGGTATCTCCCTGGAGTTGGCGAAGGTCCCTGACGTCAGGGAGGACAGGGTGAATGACTTGAAGAAGCGGATTGAGGAGGGTAGCTACGACCCCAATTTGAACGCGCTCGCCTCTCGTCTGCTCTGGGCGGGCATAAACAGAATAGAGGACTGATGCCGGAGAGTTCGGAGAGGCTTGCGGATATCCTGCTAAAACAGGACGAGATCCTTTCTGAGTTGCTCGTCGTCGTCGTAAGGCAGAGGGACGCGCTCAAGGAGGGGCGCATCGCGGACCTCCAGGACCTTATGTCCGAACTGAGGCGCCTGGCCGTCAGGGCTCAGGCTATCGAGACCAAGAGGGTCCACGCGTCGGACGGCATGGCGCGCGAGCTCATGTGCGAGCCGGTGGTGTCCGAGATCATCAAAGCCCTCCCCTCTGAAGCCGCCTCCATGTTGGAGGGGCCGGCGAAGAAGCTGACCGGCACCGTGAACGGGCTCAAGATGGAGATGTCCATAGTGTCGCGCCTCATGGAGGAGGCGACGGCGCTCAACAATATGCTGCTCGCCGAGTGGCGGCGCCTGGGGCAGCGGTCGCTGGGTTTCGCCAGCGGGACCTTCGACACGAAAATATGAGAGCGGGATAGTTCCTTCCCCGTTCACCCTTCAGGTCTTTGATTTCAAATTGATGTGAGCGGAGGCCGCGAGGCCTCCGTTTTTTTCGGTACGGCCTCGGCATCGCGCTCCCCAATTTCACAATTCGCGTCAATTTGCCAAAAGTTTTCGTCTGATGGAGTCGATACTAGTCAGGGAGAGAAATATCCTCGTCTCCGATCGGGCGTTAATTATCTCGGCCCACAAGCAAGACCTCGGGGCTCCGCCCTGAACCCCGCAAGGGGACCAGTCCCCTTGACCCTGTTATAAAAAGGGTCCAGGGAGCTAGCTCCCTGGCGGGTGCGGGCAGAGCCCGCGGTTTTGATCCCGCGGTTTGAGGAATTAGGCACTTGATCGCAATTGGTATGAAATTGGATTGGCGTCAGAGGGGGAGTCATCATGGTGAGCACTTATCATGGCATAGAGAGCGGGCGCAGATCCATATCATATTTCCGAAAGGGGATGGAGCTGTCCGGCACGAACACCTTGAACATATTGAAAGAGGGCTACACGAGGCAGGTCATGAGCGGCACCGCCAGCCCCGGTCTCTCCGGGCAGGGCAGCCTGAGTATGCTCGGCGCCGGGGTCGAGTTGGAGGCCATAAAGAGGATGCGGGACGCGGTGCTTGACGCGCGCATGAGGAAGTCCTCCGTGGCCCAGGCCAACTGGGCTACTATGGCGCTGGGGGCCGCGAGGATCGATAAATTTATAATCGACCAGAGCGAGAAGGGGTTGAACAACTATCTCGACTCGTTTTGGGCGGCGTTGGAGGAAGTTCACAAGAACTCCGGCGACCAGGCGGTGAGCCAAGCGTTCCTCCAGGAGGCGGACAGCCTCGCACTGTTCTCCAAGTCACTCTGCCAGTCCTACGTCTCGTACAGGGACGAGCTCAACGGCGACATAAAGTCGATGGTGGACGAGGCCAACTCCGCTCTGGACCAGATCGCCCTGCTGAACAAGGCGATACATTCAGTGAGGCAGGCCGGAGGGGACCCCAACGAAGTCCTGGACAAGCGGGATCTCCTGGTCGATCAGCTGTGCATGCTCACCGGGGCGGTGGCCGGCACCGAGTCCGACGAGCTGGATGGGGACTACAAGATATACCTCAACGGGGTGACGATCGTTCAGGGCAGCGAGGTGAAGCACCTGGTGCTGGTGGAAAATCCGGCGAACGGCAATTACTACGACGTCCAGATAGAGTACAACCAGTACGACGTGACGAGCGACGCGGGCGTGGCCGCCGTCATGCTGGAGCGCGGGGCCGGCACGCCGTCGGAGTCGGCGCGCGAGATGGAGGTCCTACGCATGGCGGACGAGATGTACTGGATGGTCGGGTACGGCCAGGGGCAATCCAGCGGAGGCGCCAGGATGGACAGCGTGTCGAGCCCGAATGACGCGCTCAACCTGGATGGCTCGTTCGCGCTCCAGGTCGGATCGAAGGGAGTCCGCGCGTGGAGCCATGTGTTCGGCGACAACCCTCCCGGCCTTGGGGTGGTCAAGGGCGCGCCCGGTCCCGGCGAGCCCGCTAGTTATTCGTTCAGGATATCCTCAGGGGAGTTCGAGGCGACGGTCCTCTTGGAGTGGGACGCATCGGCGAGCGGGTGGACGATCTCCGACAACCGGGGAAGCGCATCGTTCGACGCCGAAACGGAGATAACGGTGGAGGAACTGGGCAAGTTCATGAACGACAACTACTCCCCGTTCGGCATCGACGTCCAGTACGCTAACAACACGCTCGTGCTGGAGAGCAAAGACCGCCAGATGATGTCGGTGAACGACATGTCGGGGGATCTCATGCGGTCTTGCGGACTCGCCAACGACAACCCCATCGTCAGGATAGACGTGACGTCGGAGGACTCGCTTCAGACGATAGCGAACAAGATAAACAACGCCTACATGTTCGACAGGACCTTCGAGGTGGACTCGGACGGCGTGAGCGTGCCGATGGGAGATCTCAAGTACGAGACCCTGCCCCCCGGGACCGCGCCGTCGTCGCCGGATCAGTGGCTGCACGCGTCGGTGGAGGAGGACGAGAACGGATTTCATTACCTGCTGTTGACCTCCAACACGGCGGGTTCGGCGGCTCGCATCAACGTCATGCCCGGCTCCATCTGCGGCGGAGGGTCGGACGACATGAGCGCGGCACGGCTCTTGGGTCTGGTTGACGACACGTCATCGAATCAGAGCGACGTGACGAGCTATATACAGCTCGACAGGGAGGAGGGCGTGATTACGAACCGCGACGATCCTTACGGCGACGTCTACGTCGATGACGCGTGGGTCGTGCTTGACGGGGATGAGTTCGTGTCGTCCTTCAACTCCTTCAAGGACGCGCGCGGAATAGCCCCGGTCGGCAACGCCCCCGCCGACGCGCTGGTCGAGTTCTCGCGCGGAATGAGGGTGACTCTGAACGGGACGGGCAGTACCACGATTCAGGTGAAAAACCCGCTGAGAAGCGGGATGATTTTCGCGCACCTGAAGCTCCGCGACGACGTCCTGCTCTCCCAGATGGACGTCTTCGACGACATGATGTACAAGCTATCGAGTGAGTTCAACGCCATACACTTCTCCGGCTACGGCTCCGGCGATCTATCGGGTGTGACGGGCATGGCCTTTTTCGCCGAGATCCAAAATCAGTACGGGGCGTTCGGCAAACTGGCGTATGACGCGGCGCTGGAACTGGACCAGGATCGTTTCGCGGTATCGACCGGGGACGGGAACGGCGCCTCGCTGGGCACGGGCGACGGCTCCAACGCGCTCTCCATGGCCAGGCTGAAGCAGGAAAAGCTTTTCCTGAAGGGGACCGCCAGCTTCGACGATCTGTACAAGTCCTTCGCGGCCGACGTCGAATCGTTCAAGGCGACCTCCGAGATGTCCTTGGAGACCGAGAATTACATAGCGGAGCAGATCGACACCCGCAGGCAGTCGATAATGGGCGTCGACACCAACGAGGAGATGCTCTGCATAATGGAGATGAACAAGGGCTTCAACGGCACGTCGCAGTACATTTCGACGCTGTTCCAGGTGATAGACTCCATCATCACCGGCGTCGGGCGGGTGGGGATATGAGGGGCCGCCCGATTATAGGCGCGCGCCGCGCGGATTATAGCCGGGGAGGAGCGTGACCATGGGAAATTTATTCGCCGGCCTTTCGACCGGCAACGCGGCCCTTGGATACTACAGGGCGGGCATAGAGACCGCCGGGCACAACATAGCGAACGCGGGGACGGAGGGTTTTTCGAGGCAGAGGGTGAACGTGAGCGCCAACGCCCCGACGATAGACGGAGGGAACCTCATCGGCGGCGGCCTGTCGATAGAGTCGGTCACCAGGCTGAGGAGCGCTTTCCTCGACGCGCAGTACAGGGCGCAGCTCCCGAAACTCGGCTATTGGACGACGAGGTCGGATTGCATAACGAACCTCGAGTATTTCGCGGGGCAGGTGAGCACAGGCACGTTCAAGGTCGTCCTGGACAACTACTGGTCGGGCCTGGAGAACCTCCACCTGACGCCAAGCGCTGAGACCACCCGCAAGATCCTCCTCTCGAACGCTGACGCGATGATATCCTCGATGATCGAGACGAGGGGCGATTTCGACAGCTACAGGGAGGACTTGAACGCCAGGGTCGCCGACATGGTGAAGGAAGCCAACCAGCTCATAGACGACATAGCCGAGATTTGCCGCGAGATATCCGCCGCTCAGGGACGCGGGGAGATCCCCAACGACCTGCTCGACAAGCGGGACCTCATGGCGGACCGGCTGTGCGGGCTCACCGGCGCGACGGTGGGCAGCCCGACGATCGACGAGAGCGACGGCAGCTACAAGATATACCTGGACGGCAAGAACCTCGTCCAGGGAGGGGCTCAGTACGACTGCGGCGGGACGGTGAAGAACGTGCGCCATCTCGTGCTGGTGCCGATGGTCGGCAACAACAGCTACTACGACGTTCAGGTCGAGTACGACCAGTACGACCACATAAGCGACCTCTCCGTCGCGTCCGTCATAGTGGAGCGCAACGCGACGAATCCCGCGAGCTGCGGCAGGAACGGCATCCACGAGCTCTTCGTGGAGCGCCTGGCGAACGGGAAGACGTGGACCGTTGGGGGGGCCGCCGGGATATTGAACGGCGGCGAGCGCTTGGACACCATATATGACAAGAACGCCGCCCTGGGCATCAACGGGTCGTTCTCCCTCCAGGTCGGAACGGGCGGCGTTAAGGTGTCGAGCGATTCGTTCTCCCTAACCAACGGGGTCGTCGTGAAAGAACCGGCCGTCGGCGAGCCGAAGGAGTACGAGATCAGGATCGCGGCCGGAGACTTCGAGACGTACGTCAAGATGACGTATGACGGAGCGTCGTCATCGTGGCGGATAACGACCGACAACGGCGCGACGCCGCTGGGCACGAGCGCGTCGTCCGACCTGACGGTGGACGACATAAGGACCGCGCTTCAGCGATACCCGCGGCTCAAGGTCTCCTACGATGCCAGCGTCCAGACTTTGGCTATCGAGGCCGCCAACACAGACAGCATGAGGGGGCACTTGATCTCCATATCCGACATCAGGGGGACGCTCGCGTCGGCGATGGGGATAGTCAACGAGAACCCGGCGGTCGAGATAACGGTGACCGAGGAGGACTCGCTCCAGACGATAGCGAACAAGATAAACTCCGCCTACAAGACTGAGCTGGCTGGCGGGGACGGCGCTCTCTACCAGACCAACCCTCCGGGCACCGCGCCGGACCGCCCGGAGGAGTGGCTGCACGCCGTCGTCGTCACGGAGCCCAACGGCACGAACTACCTGGCCCTGGTCAGCGACGTCTCGGGCGAGGCGAACAGGATCAACGTCCTTCCGGGCGAGGTCTGCGGCGCCAACGGTGACTTTTCGGTCGCCAGGCTGCTGGGCCTCACGGACTCGGGGACCAACTCGACCAGCTATATGCAGTTCAGCGCGGACAAGAACGCCGTCTCGACCATCGACAGGAGCGACGCCTTCGTGAACGACGCGTACTTCATATACGACGGCAAGCACTTCTTGTCGGAGAGCAACAGCTTCGCGGAGGCTAGAATATTCAAGACGACGGACGCCTACGGCGCCGTGACCGAGTGGAACAACCCGGCGGCCGACGAGAGCGCCCGCTTCGGGAAGGGGATAAGGCTCAACCTGAACGGACTCAATCGCTTCTATGACAATTCCGGCTCATACTCCGGCAACAAACCGACGATAATAAGGGTGGAGCCGCAGATCACCTCCGGCGAGATATTCGCGATGCTCGAAAGCCGCGACGACCTGGTCCTGGGGCTCGAGGACTACCTCGACGATCTGGCGTACAGGATGGCGATCGAGACGAACGCGGTCCATTACTCGGGGCATGGCGCGGGCGAGAGCGAGAGCATCACCGGGACGGCGTTCTTCGGGCATATATCGGCGGGGTACGGGGCGTCGAGGCTGCTGACTCTGAACAGTGCCGTCGTGGATGACGACAGCCTGATCGCCGCGGCCTCAGGGGACGGGAACGGGTACAGCCGGGGCGCCGGGGACGGCAGAACGGTCTTGCTGATGGCCCAGCTCAAGACGGAGCGCGTCTTTGAGGGGGGCACGGCGGACTTCAACACGTATTTCCTCGCGTTCATGTCGGACCTGGGCACTCAGGGTTACGCGGCCAACTACGAGATGGAGGCGTGTCAGATCGTCAACGACCAGATTCAGGCGCAGCGCGACTCCGTCATGGGGGTCAGCACCGATGAGGAGATGATGGACATCATCCGCTTCCAGCAGGGGGTGGGCGCCATCTCGCGGTACATGACGGCCCTGGACGACATGCTGGACCGCGTGATAAACGGAATGGGCCGCGCGGGCGTTTGATGATCATGATGGCGGATACAATGATTTTTATCGTGCTGAAGGCGGGTGACGGTCTATGACCTACAGAGTTACCAACAATATGATGCGATCCCTGATGATGGGCAGCTTGAACAGCAACATGAACAGGCTCTTGGAGATTCAGCAGCAGCTCGCTACGGAGAGAAAATATCCCACCGCCTCGAAGAACCCCCATGCCGTCACGAAGGGCATGGGCCTGGAGACGAAGCTGACCGAGGCGGACCAGTACAGGAAAAACCTCGAGGACGCGGTCGCGTGGCTGAAGTTCACGGACGACGCCATGATGCAGATGAACGACCTCTACAAGCGCGTAAACGAGCTCGCGATCAAGGCGGGCGACGGCTCCGAGGAGGATCTGGACAGGGGAGCTATCGGCGCGGAGCTGCGCCAGTTGAAGGACGCGATGATGTCGTTCGCCAACTCCACCATCGCGGGGGAGTATCTCTTCTCTGGCCTCATGACCGATAAGACGCCGTTTTCCCTGGGGGAGAACGGAGCGGTGCGGTACAACGGCAACAACTACGCCCTCTTCTGGGAGTTCGCCCAGCGCGAGACGGGAAAGGTCTCCATCACCGGGAGGGAGATCTTCCCTCTCGACGAGACGACGAACAGCCTCAAGGGTATAGAGGTGCCGATCGATTTCCAGTGGAAGGGCAGGAGCGAGATACTGGAGTTCAAGGTGGGCTGGCGGACCGTGAAGGTCCGCATACCCGAGAGGTGGGAGGACGAGATTCGCGACAGCCTCGCCGACTCGTCCGACTACAACCGCTTCAGGGACCCCGGCGAACCGCTCGACGGCTACTCCCTGGACGAGATAGCCGATTTGATAAACAATAGCACGGAGATGGGCGACGTTAGCAAGCTGCTCAAGGCGACCGTCGTGAAGGACATCGACAATGGCGTGCAGTACCTGCGGATACAGAGCCTGACGGGAGAGCCGGTCAACCTCACGGGCTGGCCCGAGACCGACCGCGCGGACCTGCCGGAGGGCATCAGGGTGGGTGACGGGCCGCTGGGCAGTAGTGGTATCGCCAGCGACGGGCAGGTGACGTTCCGCTTCTCGGACAACTCGGTCTACTCGGTAGACGTCGCCGCGGGGGATACCCTGGAGGACGTGGCCGATAAGCTCAACAGCCTGCGGGACGGCAGGGTGTGGGCGGCGTACAAGACCGACGGGACGAACGAGTGGATCGACATCGTAGGCCGCGAGCCGGGGGATTCGTACACCATTGAGGCGAGCGGCGGCGCGGCCGACGTCATCGGTTCGGATATTGTGGGGTCCGAACCCATAATGATGAACTACGACCACACGCATATGGGGTTCGCCGCCCTGATGGGTATCGAGACCTCCTTGACGAGCGGGGAGTATCAGGCGGGGTCCACCGCATGGGACACCACGGCTAGCGGTGAGGCGGTTCACCTCAACTTCGTGAGCGGCGGCAGGCGCGCGGAGGTGTTCATCGGCGACGACGCGGACCTCACCCTGGAGGAGCTGGCGGCGAGGATAAGCAACGTGTGCGGCGATTGGCTGGAGGCCGTGGTCGAGGCCGACGAGTCCGACGGAACGTACCCGGCGCCGGACCCGCTCCGCAACAGCGGCGACAGCGAGGAGCTCGCGACGCTGCGCCTCGTGCTGCGCACAAAGGACGGCTCTCCCTTCGCGGTCTACGACGGTCTGGGGAAGAACGGGCAGGTCGCCGGCTCCTACGCGTCCATGCTCGGCATAAACACGGCGCTCTCGATAGAGGACGTCCCCGTCGTTTATCCTGACGACGAGGACGCCGGAATGTTCGACGAGAACATGCCCGCGACCCTCGAGGTCACGGTCGGCGACCGCGTGTACCAGGTGAAGGTGTGCAAGAACAACCGCTACAACGGGCGTCTCGTTGCCGAGGCGATAAGGGACCAGGTCAACGCGCAGTTCGGCGGCACGCTGATCTCGCTGGGCGAGAACATCTCGCAGAACGGCGATCCGAACACGTACTCCGTCTACGCCGTGACCGGCGAGCCT
>JAISZL010000046.1 GCA_031269245.1 Synergistaceae bacterium
GCGGAGTGGCTCCCGGTCGAGGAGCCGTTCTTCTCTGAGGATGCGGGCGACTACGAGGTCCATTATTCCAACAACCTCGACAGCGGCAAGGTGTACGTGAGGATATTGGTTCCGTTCGCGCCCGGCGTGGATCCGAGTGACCTGACGTTCGTCCGGGCCAAGCTAACGCTGGACGGCTCGCCTTTCACCGGGAGCCTGACGCACACACTGATTGATCCGGAGGGGGAGAGCCATTCGCTGGATAGCACCATCTCCGCCACAGCGACGGACGAGTACCTGTTGCAGGTGGCGTTCTCGGTCGAAGACGAGGCGGACATTGATGACATCGCACTGGTGGATATCGTGTACGGACTCGAGGGCGAGATGGGAAGTTTCGTGCACACTTTCACGATCCCGATAGCGATGGATGAAGAGACTGTGTCGAACAGGAAACAAGATCCCGACACCGGCGGCACGAAGAGTGACGGCGGCGGCGGGAGCGGCTGCGACGCTGGCTTCGGTCTCTTCGCGCTGTTCTTGGCGGCGATCCCGATGGCAGCCAGGAAGCGCTCATAAACTCCGAATAAAGACATAAACGAACAAGCGAGCGGCGCCGCCCATCACTGGGCGGCGCCGCTGTCTGATTACCCATTTTTGATGCGGCTCTCGCGGCCCTCCAATTACGCGGCGGCGTTCTTCGCGAACTTCCTCCAGAGGGCCCACGCGAGCGCTCCTGACATGACGAGCGACGGGGCCAGAAAACTTACGTTGTAGATTATCGAGTAGGCCCACGGGTTCTGTCCCTCCGGCGCGTAGCTGGAGAAGAATATCACGCCGGACAGCACGTGGCAGAGCAGTCTCAGGAGGCCGGCGGCGACCGTCCCGCAGACCGTCATCGGTGGGCTCTTGACGAAGACGCCCACCGCTCCCGTGCAGGCGAACGCCAGGGGATAGTCCAGGATTGCCTGCGCCGGGTGGACGACGTAGCCGCCAAGGAGCATCTGAAGGAGCCCGGAGAGCCCGCCGGCCAGCGTCCCCCATCTCCACCCGCGCCTGTAGGAGAAATAAAACAGCGGCGCCATCTCGAGCGTTATCGAGCCGCCATACGGCATACTGAACAGCTTGAGATACGAGAACACCATCGACAGCGCGACGCACAGCGCCCCCTCCACCAATACCGTTACCTTCCCAGAGCTTCTGATTCCGTCCACAGTGCCCATAAAAAAATACCCCCTCGCTTTTTTTTCGCACAGGGGGTATGATTGGTCAGCCGCTAAAACACGATCGACTCATCGTTCCTTCGCCGGCATTACCCGGATCAGGTTCCAAGGGTCGAGGCCGAAACCTCCTCTCAGCAAATCCAAAGAACGCAATCCTCTTCGGACAGCTCCCCCGATGCGCGTATATCTTCCATCCTTAAGCGCGCGTTGTCAATACGTTCGCGTGCGCCCCGAACCACAGTCAAGACCTCGGAGCTCCGCCTCGAACCCCGCAAGGGGACCCCAGTCCCCTTGACCCTGTTATAAAGAGGGTCCAGGGAGCTAGCTAGCTCCCTGGCGGGTGTGGGCAGAGCCCACGGTTTTGATCCTGTGTATGGAATTTACTTCAATCGGTCCTCTATCGGAGTGTAGTGAGTGTGCAGCAGGCGATGCGCCCGCTCGCCGAGGGGTTTACCCATCCACGTCTCGTAAAGCTCCTTGATAGCCGGGTTCTCGTGCGATTTGCGGTATTTCATGCGCGCGTCGGCGTTGTATATCGCGTCTATTCGGGCCCTGCGAATGTCCGTGTCTGTCGGGTAAGGCATCCCGCCGCCGCCGAGGCAGCCGCCGGGGCACGCCATTATCTCGATGAAGTGATAATCAGCCTCGCCCGCCAGTATCCTCTGAACCAGCTTCTCGGCGTTGCGCAGCGTGTGAGCCACCACTACCTTCAATATCATTCCGTCGCCCAAATCCACGGAGGACTCCTTTATACCGTCGAGCCCGCGCACCCCGCGGAAGTCTATGTTCTCGAGCGTCTTGCCGGTGTATACTTCGTAGGCCGTGCGCAGCGCCGCCTCCATGACACCGCCGGTGGCGCCGAAAATTTGCCCCGCGCCGCTCGACAGGCCCATCGGCGAGTCGAACTCCTCCTCCGGCAACCCCATGAAGTCGATGCCCATCTGCTTTATCATGCGCGCGAACTCGCGGGTGGTGATGACTATGTCGACGTCGCGGTATCCGCTGTCGTTGAGTTGGGGGCGTTTTGCCTCCCATTTTTTCGCGGTGCATGGCATCACAGCGACGGAGACGATCTTTGCGGGGTTTACGCCTGACCTCTCGGCGAAGAACGTCTTGACCGTCGCGCCGAACATGCCCTGAGGAGACTTGGCGCTGGAGAGGTGCGGTATTATCTCCGGGTGCATCGTCTCCACGAAGTTGACCCAGCCGGGCGAGCAGGACGTCATCATGGGCAGCACGCCGCCGTTCTTGAGGCGATGCAGAAGCTCGTGCCCCTCCTCCATTATGGTGAGGTCCGCCGCGAAGTCGGTGTCGAAGACCTTGTCGAAGCCCATCCTGCGAAGCACAGCCACCATCTTGCCCGTCACTATGCCGCCGGACTTCATGCCGAACTCCTCACCGAGGCCTATTCGAACGGAGGGCGCGGTCTGAACCACCACGTACTTGTCGGGGTCGGCAAGGGCATCCCAGACCGACTGAGTGTCGTCCCTCTCGGTGAGAGCCGCGGTCGGGCAGACGGTCGTACACTGTCCGCAGTAAGTGCAGGCGACCTTGTCGAGGCCGAGGCCGAACGCCGGTTCCACGATGCTGCCGAAGCCCCTGTTCGCTATGCAGTAGATGTCGAGCCCCTGGCGCTCCGAGCACGCGCGCACGCATCGTGTGCAGAGTATGCACTTCTCGGGGTCGCGGACTATGGACGGGTTCGAGTCGTCGATCTCGGCGGAACGCCTCTCTCCGTGGAAACGGACCTTCCTGATGCCCAAGTCCGCGGCTATCTCCTGAAGCTCGCAATGTCTGTTCTTAACGCAGAATAGGCAGTCCTCCGGGTGGTTGGCAAGCATCAGCTCGACGACGGTCTTCCGAGTCTCCCGCACTATGGGTGTGTTCGTGTAGACCTTCATGCCGTCGCTCACAGGATACACACAGCTTGCGGCCAGCGAGCGGCCCCCCTCGATCTCGACGAGGCAGACCCTGCAGTTGCCCTCCCTCGCGAGCTCGGGGTGATAGCATAGGTGCGGGATGTTGATGCCTGCGGCGCGCGCCGCCTGCAATATGGTGTAGCTCTTGGGCACCGTTACCTCCTGCCCGTCTATCGTTATTTTTGCCTTTGTATCAGTAACGCTGGACATAACTCATATCTCCTCCTCCTACCGATCAGCCCTTGTCGATGGCCTTGAAGGGACACTTGGCTTGGCAGGCGCCGCACTTTATGCATACGAGCTCGTCGATCACGTGCATGGCCTTGATCTCCCCGCTGATGGCGTCGACCGGGCAGACCTTCTTGCAGAGGCCGCAGCCGCGGCACTTCTCGTTGATCTTGTAACCGATGAGCGCGGTGCATGCGCCGGCAGGACACTTGTGGTCCTTGATGTGCGCCTCGTACTCGCCGCGGAAGAAGTTAAGGGTCGAGAGGACGGGGTTAGGCGCGGTCTGCCCAAGGGCGCAGAGGGAGCCGGCCTTTATTGACCTGGATAGGCTCTCCAGCAGCGGGATATCGTCCTCCCTGCCGTTACCGTCGCAGATGCGGTTCAGTATTTCGAGCATCCGCTTCGTCCCCTCGCGGCATGGCGTGCACTTGCCGCACGACTCGTCCTGCGTGAAGTTCAGGAAGTAACGGGCCACGTCGACCATGCAGGTGGTTTCGTCCATGACGACGAGCCCCCCGGAGCCCATCATCGCCCCGGCCTTGGCGAGCGATTCGTAGTCAATGGCCAGGTCGAGCAGCTGCTCCGGCAGACAGCCGCCCGACGGCCCGCCGATCTGTACGGCCTTGAATTTCTTCCCGTCCGGGATGCCGCCTCCGATGTCGTAGATTATCTCGCGCATCGTTATCCCCATCGGCACCTCGGCCAGGCCGGTGTTGTTTATCTTGCCGGTGAGAGCGAACACCTTCGTGCCCTTGCTGGTCTCAGTCCCCTGTGACGCGAAATAGCCCGCGCCGTCGCGCATTATAGATGGGACGTTGGCGAACGTCTCGACGTTGTTGATGTTCGTGGGCTTGCCCCACAGCCCAGAGTTCGCGGGGAACGGCGGACGCGGGCGAGGCATCCCGCGGCGTCCCTCGATGGACGCCATGAGGGCCGTCTCCTCGCCGCAGACGAATGCCCCGGCGCCCTCCTTTATGTGGAGTGTGAAGTTGAAGCCGCTCCCCAGTATGCCCTCCCCCAGCAAACCGGCCTCCTCGGCCTGCGCTATCGCGCCGCGAAGCCTCTTTATCGCCAGCGGGTACTCGGCGCGGCAGTAGATGTATCCCTCGTCTGCGCCGACGGCGTACCCGCAGATCGCCATACCCTCCAACACCCTGTGGGGGTCCCCCTCCAGGATCGAGCGGTCCATGAACGCGCCGGGATCGCCCTCGTCCGCGTTGCAGATGACGTACTTCTTGTCCCCCGAGGCGGAACGGGTGAACTGCCACTTGAGCCCGGTCGGGAAACCGCCGCCGCCTCGGCCTCTCAGGCCGGACGACTTGATCTCCTCGATGACCTCCTCCGGGTTCATGGAGAGCGCCTTCGCAAGCCCCTCGTAGCCGTCGGCGCC
This sequence comes from Synergistaceae bacterium, assembly GCA_031269245.1. Classification (GTDB taxonomy): domain Bacteria; phylum Synergistota; class Synergistia; order Synergistales; family Synergistaceae; genus JAIRKI01. Next base: position 4,737 of record JAISZL010000046.1, read on the forward strand.
TATGTACTCCTCGATCGACTCCGGGTTGATATGCCCGCAGTTAATGAGCGCGTAGCGCTTCTGTTTTTTGTAGAAGGCGATGTCGTCGTAGTCCGGTACCGTCTCCAGGGTCGCCGGCTCCCTGTAGAGCAGGCGTTCGACCACTCGCCCCTTTATAAGATGGGTCTCCACGATTTCGTCGACGTCGGTCGGCTGGACCCTTATGTAGAACACGCCCTCCGGGTAGACGATGACGAGCGGCCCCATCTCGCAGAGTCCGTGGCAGCCCGTCTCCACTATCTTGATTTCGCCCTCCATACCCTTGGCCTGCAGCTTCTCGCGGAGCGCGGGGATTATCACCTTCGACCCCGAGGACGAGCAGCCGGTACCGCCGCAAATAAGAACGTGGGCTCTTGCGAGTTTTTCCATTTTGTTATTCCCCCTGTTTCTCCATTCTCAAAGCGCGGCCCGTCAAATTTTTGCGACGACCATATCGGTCAATATGCGCCCGTTCACCAGGTGCTCGTTTATTATCCTGGGCACGTCCTCGGGCTTCACGTTGCCGTACGTCACTCGGGGTTCGCCGGGACGGACTATGTCGACCAGCGGCTCCCTCTGGCACATGCCAATGCAGCCGGTTTGCAGCACCGAGACGTTCCGCAGTCCCCTCCGCGAGATCTCGTCCAATATGGCGGTCATCACTGTCCGCGCGCCCGCCGCTATGCCGCACGTCCCCATGCCGACAATCACCTGAGTTTCGTTCTCGTGACGCGCCGCCGTGCTCTGCCGGGCGCGTTCCTTGATCTTCCGCAGATCGTCAAGACTTTTTATTGCCATTTGAAACTACCTCTCTTCGTAATGATCTACATCTAATTGTATGTGCTTCGATTTTCAGCGGCGGGTCATTTGTACTGTTCGACGATGCCCTTCACAGAGTCCTGCTCGAGCCGGCCGTGAGTGTCGTCGTTTATCATGATTACGGGAGCGAGGCCGCAGCATCCGATGCACGCGACGGTCTCGAGCGTAAACTGGAGGTCTTTCGTGGTCATCTCCCCCTCGCCAAGATCGAGCTGTGCTTTCAGCTCGTTCAAGACGAGCTTTGCGCCCCTTACGTGGCAGGCCGTGCCCTGACATGACCGAACGATGTTGCGCCCGCGGGGATTGAGGTGGAATTGCGCGTAGAATGTGACGACGCCGAATATTTGGCTTATGGGGATCTTTGTCCTCTTACTTATCGTTATCAGAACTTTCCTCGGAAGATATCCGAAAATATCCTGGGCCCTCTGTAAAATTGGAATCAGAGTCCCCTTAGCACTGCCCAAATCGGCCAAAAGCTCGTCGAGCTTGGCCCTATCCTCCTCCGCAAACTGCTCTGCCATTGTGAATCCTCCTTAGTCTCAAGACAGGTCCTCCTGTCACACCACAACAAACGCAACCCTAATGCGGGCGCGCGGAATCGTCCCGTCCGTAACGAAATGCCGCACTGTTTAATTTTTATGGCAGCCGCGAAAATCCGTCATTTCGAGCCACGCCGCGTATACTACATAATAGGAGTGGATATTGCAATAGTACTCATTACGGTATTTTTTTAATTGCACTGCAACTCCGCACAATTACGAGGCCAAAGGCGAGAGAGGCGAGCCACGGCTCTCTCGCCATTTTCCAATTTATTAACGCGAAAGCATTGATACTATTTATAAACACTTGGTTGTTGAATTATCCCCATAAATATTTATGCTGGCTGAAATTTTTGACAGCCCCGAAAGGCGTTTTATCAGCAGCAATATTCATATCGGAAACCCCATAAAGCCGTTTGGAATGTGGAGTCGCAATATGGCATTTCTCATGCGTCTGCCCTGTGGGGAGGGCCCGCGCGCTTGCCATCCGCGCGCCGCGTGCATTATAATTGTTCACTGTTTCAGAAAATAATACGGAGGCGATAGGGATCATGGCATACGAGTTCGGCGCCATTGAGCCGAAGTGGCAGAAGAGATGGGAGGAGGCGGGCTCGTTTCACGTCGAGAGCGACGACGCGAAGCCCAAGTTTTACTGCCTCGAAATGTTCCCTTACCCAAGCGGCGCCCTGCACATGGGGCACCTGCGCAACTACTCCATAGGAGACCTGACGGCCCGCTTTCTCCGCATGAACGGGTACAACGTCATGTATTCGACGGGCTTCGACTCGTTCGGGATGCCCGCCGAGAACGCGGCCATAAAGATGAAGACCCACCCCGCGAAGTGGACGCTGCGGAACATAGATCACATGACCGCGCAGTTCAAGTCCATGGGGTGCAGCTACGACTGGCGCCGCACGGTCAAGACCTGTCTGCCGGATTACTACAGGTGGAACCAGTGGTTCTTCCTCCAGATGCTCAAAAAGGGTCTGGCGTACCGCAAACACGCCCCGGTGAACTGGTGCGAGACGTGCGGGACGGTGCTCGCCAACGAGCAGGTCATCGGCGACGGGGTCTGCTGGAGGTGCGGCACGCCCGTCGTGAAGAAGGGGCTGGACCAGTGGTTCCTCAGGATCACCGATTACGCCCAAGAGCTGCTAGATTGCATAGACGGCCTGGACGGCTGGCCGGAGCGCGTCCTCACCATGCAGAAAAACTGGATAGGCAAGTCCCTGGGCGTCCGATTCAACATAGAGATAGCCCTGACCGACCTCTCCATAGAGGCGTTCACGACCAGAATAGACACGATATTCGGCATAACGTTCGTCGCCATAGCGGCAGAGCATCCCATCGTGAACGAGCTCGCGGAGCGCTCCGCTCCAGAGAAACGCGATGAGATTCTTGACTTCGCCAGGAGGATGTCCAACCGCAGCGCGATAGAGCGTACCGCTGTCGGCGGTGACAAGATGGGCCTTGACACCGGGTTCAAGGCGATAAACCCGGCGAACGGGGGCCTCGTTCCGATCTGGATAGCGGACTACATACTGATGGACTATGGCACAGGGGCCATCATGGGGGTCCCAGCGCACGACCAGCGAGACTTCGACTTCGTCAGGAAATACGGCCTCGGAATGATTCCCGTCGTCCGCCGCGAGGGGGAGCCGATCCCCGACCCGGAAAGCATGACTTCGGCTGCCGACGCCGACGGCATAGCGTGCAACTCCGGGCGGTTCGACGGCCTGCCGACCCCCGAGGCCATAGAGAGAATAGGCGAGTGGTTCGAGGAGAAGGGCTGGGGGACGCGCGAGACTCAATACCGCCTCCGCGACTGGCTGATATCCAGGCAGAGGTACTGGGGAACACCCATACCGGTGGTATATTGCGACCATTGCGGGATAGTCCCGATCCCTGAGGACCAGCTTCCGGTGGAGCTGCCGATGGACGCCGTGATCCCGGAAAATGGTGGGAACGCCCTTTTGAACTGCCCTGACTGGATAGACACGGCCTGCCCGAGGTGCGGCGCGCGCGCGCGCAGGGAGACGGACACGATGGATACCTTCTTCTGCTCGTCCTGGTACTTCTTCCGCTACCTCTCCCCGGGCTCCGGCGAGGCGCCGTTCAGGCCGGAGGACGCGAGATATTGGATGCCGGTGGACCTATACATAGGCGGCATCGAGCACGCTTGCCTGCACCTCATATACGCGAGGTTCTTCACCAAGGTCATTTCCGACCTGGGGCTCGTCCCGCCGGATGTCCGCGAGCCCTTTACCGGGCTTCTGACTCAGGGCATGGTGATCAAGGACGGGGCCAAGATGTCGAAGTCGCTGGGCAACGTGGTCGACCTGGACGAGATAATAAGGAAGTATGGGGCTGACACCGCGCGCCTCTTCATACTCTTCGCCTCCCCGCCCGACAAGAGCCTCGACTGGTCCGACAAGGGCGTCGAGGGAGCAAATCGATTCCTGGGCAGGGTCCACCGGCTTGTGGAGGAGAACATGGCCTCGCTCCTCGCTTCGCCGAGAAGGCGAGCCGCGATGTCCGAGCTCCAGGACGACGGTAAGAGGGATCTCAAACGCCTGATACACTCTACCATTGACAGGGTGACGAGGGACATAAGGGACGAGCGCCAGTTCAACACCGCCGTCGCGCGCCTCATGGAGCTCTGCAACGGTCTTGCCTCCTTCAAGCCGCGAGACGATACCGACCGCGCCATACACAGGGAGGGAGTGGAGTCCCTGCTGCTCTGCCTCTCTCCTTTCTGCCCGCATATCTGCGAGGAACTGTGGGAGATGCTGGGCAGCGAGGAGTGGCTGGCGGTCTCGAGATGGCCGGAGGCTGACCCCGATGCGCTGAAGGCGGACTGCGTGACGATAGTCCTCCAGATAAACGGCAAGCTCAGGGAGCAGTTCAGGATGACGCCGGGTTTGAGCCGAGAGGAGCTCTCGAACAGGGTGATGGCCATGGATGAAACGAGGGCTCGCCTGGAGGGCTTGGAGGTCGTAAAGATCATATCTGTGCCCGACAAGCTCGTGAATGTAGTGACGAAAAAATAAGCCGCCGCCATGCCGCACATTCACTTGCTGACAGCTTCAGGGGCACTGCAAAGGCAACTCATAGCCTCCGTGCTCGAGGCGCTCACTTCTCGCGGGTACGAGGATGTTCGCCGAGAGGAGAGCCGCGATTGGGGCGCCCTCCTCTCGGAGAACCGAAGCGCGGGGCTGTTCGGCGACAGGAGCGTGGTAGTCGTGGAGGAGGCGGAGCGGATGGGGCCGATGCCCTCGCGGCTCGCCTCCATGCTGGAGCCGGACGATGCGCCCGTTCACGTCGTATTGGCGTTCAGCAAGCCGGAGCCCCAGCCAGCCGTCCCAAAGGAGTTCCTGCCGCTCTGCACGGTCTCCAAGGCGTCCGCGCCCTCCCCGTGGTCGAGGGAGCGCGACGACGCAGTCCGCGCGGCGGCTGAAAAACACGCGGTCACAATCGGCAGGGACGCGGTATCCCTGCTCAAGGAGCTTTACGATGACCTGGCCGAGCTGAGGAGCGAGGCGGAGAAGATCGCGCTCGTCTGCGAGCTCGAAGGGAGGCGGGCCGTGACCGTATCCGACGTCGAGGTGTATTGTATGTCAGACGGCAGTCGCGGCATGTTGAAGCTCCTGGACGGTATATGCCGGGGCAAGAGCGCGGAGAGCCTGGCCAGCCTAGAAGAGATGAGCGGCGGGGAGCTGCTTCCGCTCGTCTCGGCGCTTCACAACAGAGCCAGGGCGGCGTACTACTCGGCCGCTTGCCCCGGCGAGGCGCCGGCCTTCATACGCGCTCTGGGGGTTCGCGACTATGCGGCGCGGCTGGCCGAGGGCGCGGCGCGCATCTACGGAAAGGATAAGCTGAGGGACTTCGTGGTCGGCCTGATCAGGATAAACGCCAATGAGAAGAGCGGGCGCGGCGCGTCGTGGAGGGACCTCTGCGTCTTGATAATAGACCTCATGGGGGACGTCGGGGAGATGTCGCCGCGCACGTAAAAAAAGCGGCGTGAAGCACCTGGCTCCGCGTCGCCCGCTGTTTTTTATCCGGTCCAAAGAACAGATTATTCCGATTTGAGGAGGGCTTTGGCCTTCGAAGCCATGTTCGACTTTCTGCGGGAGGCTGTGTTGCGATGGATCACTCCCTTTGTAACGGCTTTGTCGAGGGCACTCTGGGCCTCGTTGAGCCTGCGCTCTATCAGTTCGTTGTCGTTTCCGGCGATCGCCGACAAAAAATTCTTGGCTGCCGTCTTACATCTGGTCTTCCAGTAGCGGTTGTAAAGCCTATTTTTTTCGGCTATCAAAACGCGTTTCGCGGCGGATTTTTTATTGGGCACCACGTTCACCTCCTTCTCCAAAAACGGATAATATCATAACACACTCCTGAAGCACAGCGCAAGCCAAAATTTTTCCCCGAATCTCCAATGAGTATCAAAATAGCGAAGGAGAATTGCGAGACGCTAAAAGATGGGTCGTAAACACTTTTCCGGACAGAAAGTTAAGCAGCCAGATTTGTACTACTACGATACCAATTCTTCAACTATAATGGACCCCGAAAATCGGCCAAAAATCGGAGGGGGATAAAGCTTCAGGATGAAGAGTCGGAAAATATACTCATCTGATTTGAAAACGCGAGTTGTTCTGGAAATGCTGAGAG
>JAISZL010000051.1 GCA_031269245.1 Synergistaceae bacterium
GTTGATATGATGGGATAATTGAACGTTGAACATTATGGGAAATCATTCACCCTATTCACAGTACCGAGTGTTTATGCTATATTGCGTAACATAAACGCGACATTTGAGCGAATTGTCGCATTGTTGAATCTGTCAGTCAGGTACGGTGTCAATTAAAAATATGTTAGCCACAGAAAAATTCCGCAAGAATTTGTGCCTAAAAATTTTCATATTGGCATCCGCTTTCCATCTTGTCGCAGCGGCGTGTCTCTTGTTGCTATACGGGAAATCCGGTTTGATTTCCCCCGACACTGAGTCTTACGTCGCCCCGGCTATCGAATTGGCTAAATACGGCACATTTTCAGTGGACGGGATTCCCGAGACCACGCGCACGCCAGGTTACCCTCTGTTTTTAGCCATGTTCATAACGCTTCCGCAATGGGAATTTTTCGTGGTGACAGCTCAGTGCTTCATCACCGGATTAATGGCGACTCTCACGTATAAGCTGGCGGAGTCGTTGGCTGGAACGAGAGCCGCGTGTTTTGCCGCGCTCATTTTCACCGCATCTCTGCTTACCGTGATATACACATCATCAATCCTCACTGAGCGATTGGCCTCCTTTTTCATAGCGACGCTATGCATGGCTATCTTCAAATTTCTGGAGAGGCCGGGGGTAGCTCCTGTCCTTTTAGCCGGGGCAGCCTCCGTGTGCGCGGCTTTTGTGCGTCCGGCGGCAATGTTTATGCCTTACTGCGTGATCGTATTCATCATTTCTTGCGGCATTGCGAAAAAAATCAACATATCGAGGATTGAGGCGTTTATTGTCGTTTTCTCGATAATATCAATCGTGCCTATCAAACTATGGGAACACAGGAATTTGGCTGCATCCGGTTACAAGGGTTTTTCCTCGATTTCCGCCGAAAATCTATATTTTTACAACGCCGCCGGTGTTATAGCCAAGCTCGAAAACAAGTCCTTTTTCGACGCGCAAACTGAGCTTGGGTATTACGACAACGAAATCTACAAAGCAAAACACCCGGAGCAAAAAGGGCTGTCTCAGGGCGAGGTGTTCAACTTGATGGCCGAGGAAGGGAAAGAAATAATAAAGAACAACCTGTATATATACTCCAAAGTCCACCTTACTGGCATGTTGTTCGCAGTGATCACTCCCGGAACAAACAACCTTGTGCGGAAAAGCTGGGTTGAAAACGCTCCCGGATTCCGGAGAATAAAACACGGCAGAAGCATGCCAAGTTTCATAATAGCCTTGATGAAGGAGATGCCCTTAACATTCCTCGCGCTTGCCGCTTCCGCAATACTGCTGGTCTTCATATACCTCCTCTCCGCCGCGGGCCTCGCGGCATGTATCAAAACCCATGCACTTGAAACGACCTTTCTCGCTCTGACCGCAGCCTACTTCATAATAATAGCGGGAGGTCCTGCGGCCACCGACCGTTTCAGGGATCCTTTCAGTTTTATCATCGCGATATGGGCCGGGATTGGGGTCGAACAACTAAAACAGGGTATTGTCAAGAATTATGCGCAAAATCAATAATGCTGAAGACATCACCGTTCGCCGTCCCCCGCCATATTTTTCAGCAACTCCTCATAAAGCTCCTCGTGCATATGTATCAGGTTTTCTATGCGCCAATTAGGGTCGGGGGTTATGCTGGGGTAGCGCTCCGCGGCCATCTGCAGCATCGCGTCGCGCAGCGCCAGTTGGTCCCCGACCGGGAAGAGCAGTCCCCTGTGGTCGTGGACGATGTCGTACACTCCCCTGGCGTCGGAGCCTATTATGGGAACCCCTAGGCATGCCGATTCCATCAGCGCTCTCGACAGCCCCTCCCTCTCGGACGGCATTATCGTGGCGCGGGATGCCTCCAACAGCGGTCTTGGATCAGCTATGCGGCCGAGGAAGTGAACCCTTTTTTCCACGCCCAGCGATTGGGCGAGATCCTTCGTCTCCAGCAGCAGTCTGCCGTCGCCGGCGCAGGCGAGGTGTATTTTGTCCTCCCCGGTCTTGGAGAGCGCGATGATTGCGTCCTTGTGCCGTTTCCCCGGATTGAACTCCGCTATCATCGAATACAGAATGTCGTCGTCGCCCAGGCCCAGTTCAGCGCGGATTTTCAGCGTGTCGCTATTTTTTTTCTCCCTTCTGCCGTAGGCGGAGAAATCCAGGCCGATGCCTGGCATGTACGTCAGGGATTCAGGGTCGGCCACGCGATATTTTTTTGCGGCCTCGAAGTCCTCGCGGTTGATGACTATCAGCTTGTCCGTCCAGTGTCCCGCCATTTTTTCGAGCGTTCTGAATATGAAGTTGCTCGCGCGCCGGCCACCCCTGCAGAAGTGAAACCCGTGGGCCGTGTAGACCACCTTGGGGCGGCCGGACAGCCGGAGCTTCCTCAGCGCCAGCCTGGTGACGAAGGAGGCGACGGGCGTGTGCACGTGCACTATGTCGTATCCCCGCGCGGCGGAGAGCTCGCGTATGCGGCGGTTGTTTTTGGCTATGTTGTTCAGGTCGAGCGGGTTTCTGCTCCACTCCGCGTCTATCAGGCTGTCGAAATGACCCTCCAGCGGCTCGGATTTCGCGGCTCCGCGGGCCATCGCGTCAACGCGCCACCCCAACCCTCGGAAGTGATCCGCGTAGGGAATCAGAAACGCCGATATCGTGGCGGGTATCGTCGCGGCTATCAATAGCTTGGGGCGTTCACGTTTGTTTTCCGGCATCGCCGCGCCGTCGGCCCCGCTCATGTCCAAATCGCCCTCGCCGCCGTTGTTTACCGCTTGCCGGCGGTTCATATTGAATCCTCCTCGGTGCCGTGCGCCTGGAGAAAGTACCGATGGGCTACGTCGATCATAAACTCCTCCAGCTTGGACGAGTCGCTGGGGAAGTCGGGCACCGCCACGTCGGGCAGGTCTATCTGCATCCTCTCTCGCTCCAATGGGTTGTCGTCGATAAAGACGAATGCGTCCGTCCCGATGCCCAGCTCGCTGGCCAACTCCTTAAGGTTTTGCGATTTTGGCCTCCAGTTCGCCTTGATGGAGGCGAAATCACCCGACCTGAGGAACATGTCCGGGTGGTTGTCGATGCCATCCATCGCGTCGTCCATGTTGTTTTTAGACAGGACGGCGAGCAGTACCCCGCTCTCCTGGAGCTCCTTGATCCGCCTCTGGAGGTCGTAGAAGCGGCTCCCCGATCCGACCCTGTCCAGGTGAAGGCCGTCGATGCCCACCTCTCCTATCTCCCCGCCCCAGAGCGTGTTGTCGAGGTCCAGCGCGAGGCACTTCCTGCGAGGTCCGCGCAGCGCGCGCCGAATGGCCGCCATCTCGGAGGCTATGGCCTCCTCGCCCCGCTTGGAGAACGGGAGACCGCCCATGTACCAGACGCGGCTGTTGTAGAAGCTCCCGCGCCCGATGTTAGCGGCCATCTCGGCGATGTCCAGGAGGGGAACTGGGATGTCCTCCATCGCCCGCCGCCAGTACGCGCCGCACGACAGATCGGGTTTGCGCGCGGCGAGCGGCCTTATGTGCGCGTCCGGTATGTCCAGGGTCGAGACGACGAACGCGATCTCCCCGTGGTTTGACGCGCAAGTCCTTATGGCCTCGGCGATCGGGGCGAGAACGTCCTCGGGGGAGAGGTAATTTTCGCCCAAGAGCGCCCTGCCGTGGAGAATTATGAACACCTCGCCGGGCCCCGCGCGGTAGACCCCGGAATCGGGGTTTGCCAGCTCCCGCAGCCACGTGTCGCCACCGCCAGGATAATAAGGATAATATATCTCCTCGCCTAATAGGGCGCTCGTCCTCGCCGCGACGGACGGCATGCTGACGTTTGAGAGCAGGACTATCCTCATGGCCTCACGGCATCCTCCTGGCCGGGTTGCCGAAGACCGACGTCCCAGAATCGATATCCCGCAGCACAACGCTGCCCATGCCAACTAACGCGTCGGAGCCTATTTTGACGCCCTGCAGGATGAGGCTGCCGACGCCCAGCATACACCTATCGCCGATCTCGACATTGCCGGACACGGCCACCGACGGCATTATCGAGGAGAACGAGCCTACGGCGGAGTCGTGCCCCACCATTGCGCCGCAATTGAGGAATACGCAATCACCCATTTTCGCGTCGATGCTGACGACGCAATCAATCGCGATCACCACGCCCTCGCCGAGGGACGCGCAATCGCTCACCGATGCCCTGGGGTGGACGACGTTGGGGAACGATATCAGGGGGTTGCGCTTGAGTCTCCTGTAGACTCCCTCCTTCTCCCTGGGCGCGGCGAATCCGATGACGACGGAACACGGTTCGGAAAGCATATCGAAATACC
>JAISZL010000096.1 GCA_031269245.1 Synergistaceae bacterium
GGCCCCGTTGGGGGCCAGCACGCGCAAATAAGCCCCCAATAAACAAAAAACCCCACCGCGCGCGGCGCCGCCCCGGGCGGGGGGGCGCCGCTCGCTGTGCGCGAGGGAGGAGTGGGGAATAAGACCGCGGGCGCTGCCCGCGCCCGCCAGGGAGCCAGCTCCCTGGACCCTTTTTACATTTTTATTTTCACCCGCCGGGTGAAAATAAAAATAATAACGGGGTCAAGGGGACTGGTCCCCTTGCGGGGTTCGGGGCGGAGCCCCGAGGTCCCGCCTAATGAAACTCTTTTATTCGATGAGCATCGCGTCGCCGAACGAGAAGAACCTGTATCGCCGCGCGACGGCCTCCGCGTACGCGCGCCTCATCAGGCCGTATCCCGCGAACGCGGAGACCAGGAGCAGGAGCGTGCTCCGGGGCAGGTGAAAGTTGGTTATTATCGCGTCCGGCACCTTGAACTCGTACCCCGGGGTGATGAATATGTCGGTGATCCCCTCCCCGCACGCCAGCCGCCCGGATTCGTCGGCGAACGACTCCAGCGCGCGCACGACGGTCGTGCCAACCGCTACTATTCTGCGCCCCTCGGCCTTGGCCGAGTTTATCCTATCCGCCGCGCCGGCGCTCACGGCGCACGTCTCGCTGTGCATCTTGTGCTCCCTGAAGTCGCGGGCCTTGATCGGCCTGAACGTCCCTATGCCCACGTCGAGCGTTATGAACTCGTGCCCTACTCCCCGCCGCGCCAGCTCGTCCAGGAGCTCGCGCGTAAAGTGCAGGCCCGCCGTCGGGGACGCCGCGGACCGCTCCTTCAGCCTGTCGGAGTACACGGTCTGATAGCGCTCCTCGTCCGCCGTGGAGCGCTTTATGTACGGCGGCAGCGGAATCAGGCCGTGTGTTCTGAACAGCTCGCCGGGCGTCATGCCGCCGGGGAGGCGGATCACGCGGCCGGAGCCGTCCGTCCGCTCCAGGATGTCGAGGACGCTCCCGTCGGCCAGCTCGACTGACGCGCCGGGGGGCAGTTTGCGGCCCGGGCGCACCAGAGCGAGCCACGTGTTCGGCTCGCTCGCGGGGGAGAGGAAAAAAATCTCGGCCGCGGCTCCGCCGGGTTTCTTTTTGGCCGTCACCCGCGCGCGAAAGACCCTCGCGTCGTTCAGCACGAGCAGGTCCCCCGGGCGAAGGATCGAGGGCAGATCGGAGAAACAGCGGGTCTCGATGCCGGAGTCATCCCGAGACACCCTCATCAGCCTCGACTCGTCCCTGCGTGGGGCCGGGTTTTGCGCTATCAGCTCATCCGGTATGTCCCAGGCGTATGACTCGATGTCATAGCCCGAGCCGGCGTCATTTGCCAATTTCCGTTCCGGGGAAGTAGTGGGCCAGTATGTCCTCGAATCGCGAGCCCGTCTCCGCCATCGCCTTAGCGCCCCACTGCGAGAGCCCTACGCCGTGCCCCCACCCCTTGCCGGAGAAGACGAAATTCCCGTCGGACACCGTATCGATCGCGGGCTGCCGCTGGGCGGGCTTGGCTTGCGGCGGAGCGGAGGGCTTGCCCGCTATGCGCTGGTAGCCGATCCTCAAATACTCCTCCCTCTTGCCGGGGTTCATCAGCATGTCCATCATCTCGGCCTTCGTGAACACATCGCCATTGGTCATCTCGATCAATGGGTCCGCTCCGCCTGGTTTGGCTGGAGCCCGCGGAGGGCCGTCCGGCCGGGTCTGGTCCGCCTGTGGGGTGCCGGCCGCGCCGGACGGGGCTGAGATGTTGAAGTTGGTGCTCCGTATCACGCCGCTGCCCGCGGCCATTCTGAACGCGTGGGATTTGACGACGGCGGATCCAGCGTCGCCCGTCACGCGCAGCGTCACTGAGCGGCCCGCCTGGTCCCTCTGCGCCACCTCGACCGACCGCACCCTTCCGACGTTCTGCCCCATCTTCGACATGATGGACGATATCTGAAGCGCAGACAGGGTTGTCCGCCAGGTGGAATTCGGGGACGTGTAGCTCACCCGCTCGGCGCGCACCTGGAGGTACGGCGAGCTGCCGCCCCAGACGTGCGATATGTCGGCCGTCGCCCCGCCGCTGTCCGAGTGGTAGTAGGCGTCGGCCGCGGCGCCGCGCCAGGTCAGGATCATGCCCCGCGTCTCGGCGACGGCTTTGTCGGTGCGCGGGTCCTCCGCGTTCATCCCCCTGTACACCTGCGAGCTGTCGGTCGCGCCGAGGTCGTACCCCTTTGCCGCGTCCCGGCCCCGGTTTTTGACGGCGTACGTGCGGGCGAGCACCGCCTGTGCTTTCAGCGCCTCGAAAGGCCACTCGGGGTTCATCTCCATCTTGAGTATCCCCCGGAGATAGCTCTCCAGATCCAGATCGTTGACGACAGAGAATCCGTTCCGCGCGCGTATGATGGAGATCGTCCCGCGATACCGGGTCTTGTCCCAGCCGAGCCCGCTCTTGGCGGATACCCTCACGGGCAGGGCCAGGCTCTTCCCAGCGACCGATATCCCGCCTCCGGAGGCCGATATCGCCGAGCCGTCCGCGACGCTAAGCCTCGCGCCCCGGGCGTCGGTCAGGGCGAGCCCTTTGCCCCGGAGATTCCCGCTCTTGACGTCCTCCGCCACGCCTATCCTTATCTCGAAGTTCGAAACGGCCTCCGCGCGGGTCTGGAAACACGCGGCGATGACGAACGCCGCCGCGGCCAGCGCGGCGGCCGCCCAGCGGCGGCGTGCCCTGTTTGCAATATTTGAGTTTGACATTGTCCTCATACCATACCTCCGAACATCTGAATGTGTATCAATGGAGACGCTGATTAAACGGACAAAGGTTCCCGGCAATAAATCAGCTCCCCGAAATTTTCCGCGCTCACTTTCTGAGCCTGGATATCACGTTAAGCACGATGGAGAGCACGACGCTCGCTATTATCATGCTCGTTATCGGAGCGTACACCTTGAAGTTCTTCCCCTCTATGGATATGTCCCCGGGCAATCTTCCGAGGCGCCCGCCGAACCTCGATGCGAGCCACACGGCCGCTCCAGCGATGAATATCGCGGCGCCCGCCGTCATCAGCAGCCTGCCCATCGCGTCACTCCTCCTCCGCGCCGTCATCATCCATCAGGGGCAGCAGCCTCTGCCGCTCCCCCGGAGGCCTGATGCCCATATACTCGTAGGCGTTCCTCGTGGCCTTGCGGCCTCGCGGCGTGCGCTCGAGCAGTCCCTTCTGTATGAGATACGGCTCGTAGATGTCCTCTATAGTCTGCGAGTCCTCGTTGAGCGCGGCCGCGAGCGTCGACAGCCCTACCGGGCCTCCGCCGAAGAGCTCGGCTAACGCGCTCAGGAATTTGCGGTCTTGGTCGTCCAACCCCTGCTCGTCCACGCCCAGCATGTCTAGTGCCGCCTTGGCGAGCGGCGCCTCTATGACGCTCTCCACCCTCACGGTAGCCACGTCACGGACGCGCTTGAGCAGCCGCAGAGCGACGCGGGGCGTGCCGCGCGCGCGCGCGCCTATCTCGCCCGCCGCATCCTGCGTTATGCCCGTCTCCAGAACGGACGCGCCCCTCAGGACGATATCCGTCAGCTCGGACGGCGTGTAGAGGTGAAGCTGCTCCACGATCCCGAAGCGCGCCCTCAATGGGGAGGTGAGAAGCCCGAGCCTGGTGGTCGCGCCCACCAGGGTGAAGCACGGCAACTGGAGGCGGATGCTCCTCGCGAGCGGTCCCTTGCCAACTATGACCGACAGGCAGAAGTCCTCCATAGCGGGGTAGAGTATCTCCTCTATGTTCGCGGACATCCTGTGGATCTCGTCGATGAACAGGACGTCGTTCGGCTGGATGTTGGAGAGTATCGCCGCGAGGTCGCCGGCGCGCTCCAGCGCCGGGCCCGACGTGACCCTGAGGCTGCCGTTCATCTCGCGGGCTATTATTCCGGCTAATGTCGTCTTGCCGAGCCCCGGAGGCCCGTAGAACAGCGTGTGATCCAACGGCTCGTTCCTGCTCCGCGAGGCCCTCATGAATATGGAGAGCTTGTCCTTGAGCGAGTCCTGGCCGATGAAATCCATCAGCGCCCGCGGACGGAGGGAGAGCGAGTCCTCCTCGCCGCCGGAGCGCAGATTCTCGAAAATTTTATCCTTCTCCTCCCGCGCCACCCTTTATGTCCTCTGCAGCCTGTTCAGAGCGGCCATCATCAGCTCCTCCTCGCCCAGCGCGCGCTCCCCGGCCTCCGAGCGGCACAGCGTGATGGCCCGCGACGCCTCGCCCTGGGTGAAGCCCAAGCCCATCAGGCCCATGATGACGGCTCCGTCGCCCGTTCCCGGCGCGCCGGCGCGGACATCGCGCCCGGCCAGCGAGCCGAACTTTTTCTCCACCTTGGGCTTGAGCTCGAAACAGATTCGCTCCGCCCTCTTCGCCCCCACGCCGGGGACTGCCAGGCGCGTGGTCTCGCCCGAGATTATCGACCCTATGACCGTCTCGGCGTCCAGATGGCGCAGCACCGCTATGGAGAGCTTGCCGCCCATCGTCTTGACCTGGGTCATTTCGAGGAACAGTGCCCTCTCGGTATCGTCCGAGAAGCCGTACAGCGTGGCCCCGGCCTCACTCACCTGCATATACGCCTGGCATCGCAGCATGTCTCCCGCGCGCGCCGAGGCCAGCAGCGAGCCGGACGCGAACACCTCGACGCCGAAGCCCGACACGTCGAGGCATATCGCCTCCGCGTCCACCGATATAACGGTTCCGCAGAGACTGCGTATCATCGCCGGAGCCGTTTCATCTGTCGTAAACGGCGAGCGACAGCCCGGTTATAGCCACCGCCAGGGCGTCCGCCGCGTCGTCGGGCTTCGGGTCGCGCTCCAGGTTCAGGATGCGGCGGACCATGCCCTGGACCTGCCGCTTGTCCGCCGCCCCGTTGCCGCACACGGAGAGCTTGACCTCCGACGGCTTCGGCTCGTATGGGACCAGGCCGGCGCGCGCGGATGCGAGCAGCGCGACACCTCGGGCCTGAAAGACCATCTCGGCTGTCGTCCTGTTTTGCCCGAAGAAGAGCCGTTCGACGGCGATGACGTCCGGGCCGTGTTCTTTGATCTTAGCGTCGAGCTCCCCGAAGAGGTCGAGCAGCCTCAGGGCGACGGGACGTCCCGGCTCCGTCGGGATGGCGCCGTAGTCCAGGGCCGTGAGGTCGCCGCCGTGCTGGCGCACCACGCCGTACCCCATGAGGCCGATGCCAGGATCAATTCCGAAACAGATCATTGTGAGATGGTCTCGGTCAGTTGAGGGCCGCCAAAATTTCGTCGGGTATCTCGAAGTTGGAGTATACGTTCTGGACGTCGTCATGTTCCTCGAAGCGGTCTATCATGGAGAGGAGCTTCTCGGCCTCCGCCTTCGTCCTGACCTGGACCGTCGTCTTCGGTTCGAGGGACACCTCGGCGTTGCCGACGACGTAACCCGCGTCCCTGATCGCCGACGCCACCGCGGACAGATCGGACGGGTCGGTGATTATCTCGAACCCCTCCTCGTCCTCGTTCAGGTCGCCGGCTCCGGCCTCCGCTGCCACGCTCAGGAGCTCGTCCGCGTCGATGCCCTTGCCGGTCACCGTCACGATGCCCCGGCGCTCGAAGTTCCACGCCACGCACCCCAGCTCGCCGATGGCTCCGCCCGTCTTGGAGAAGAGGGAGCGTATCTCCGGCGCCGTCCTGTTTCGGTTGTCGGTGGAGGTCTCGACCATCACCGCCACGCCGCCGGGGCCGTATCCCTCGTAGGTCACGTCCTCGTAGGTCACCCCCTCCAGGCTGCCCGACCCGCGCTTGACCGCGCGCTCTATGTTGTCCATGGGGACGTTGCCCTCCTTGGCGCGGTCGATCGCCACCTTGAGCTGAAAGTTCGCGCTCGGGTCGCCGCCGCCCGCCTTGGCCGCCGCTATTATGTTCTTGGTCAGCCTCTGGTACGCCGCCCCCTTCTTCGCGTCCTGAGCCGCCTTGCGGTGCTTTATGTTCGCCCATTTTGAATGTCCTGACATTCGCCATCCACCTTTTGCGTGAAGTTGTATTTGACTTCGAAACAGCAACCGCTGTCCGAGGGCTTCGACGCGGTTATTTTATCACACTATCAGTGCGAGGCAAATTTTGAGATTTTGAAATTTTGAACGGGCGGATTTTGAGCTTGACAAACGAGGACGTGTCATGGAACATGATTCTGGTGAGCGCGATGTGCCCAATGTGATGATCCGAATATTGACGGAGGGTGCCCCCAGAGCGGCGCTATCTGGTTTTTGCGTGTGTGAAACCGCGAATACAGGGAAGCGCTGATTGAATGGTTTAGGCGATATTTTAAGCGTTATCGAGAGACGGGAATATTTTACCGCTGACGACGCCGGCGATCGACATCCCCAATACTTAGGCTGGCCTCGAAGAACAAAGGACGGCAAAAATGAACGCAAAACGCATAGTGATAGCGGACGATGAACCAATAACCAGGCTGGACTTGTCCTCCATGCTGGAGAGCTTGGGCTTCTCTGTCATTGGGCAGGCGGCGGACGGATTCGATGCGGTCGAGTTATGCAGAGCGAAAAACCCCGATTTGGTTCTGATGGATATCAGGATGCCGGTTTTCGATGGTTTTTGGGCGACGGAAACTATATTGAACGAGGAAATAGCCGATTGTGTGGTCATGCTTACGGCTTTCTGCGACGCCGAGTTCGTCGAGCGCGCCGGCCGCATTGGGGTGACCGGATATTTGGTGAAGCCCATAAACAAACGGCTCTTGGCCCCCACGATAGAAACCGCCTATTTCCAAAGCCAGCGCCTCAAGAAGGTCAAAATGGAGGCGGAGGAGATGAGGCAAAAGCTCGAGGAGAACCATCTGATAGAAAGGGCCAAGGCGCTCATGGCAAAGGATCGAGGGATCTCCGAGGGCGACGCGTACAGGGAGTTGCAGCGGATGTCGATGAACAAGCGATGTCCCATGTCGGCCTTAGCGAAGATGGTCGTGCAGTCTTATTCGGAGCGCGAGACCATAAACAGGGCGAAGCGCTTCATCATGTCGAGCAAAAAGCTGTCGGAGGAGAAGGCGTTCAGGCAGATGAAGGCGCACTGCGCCGCGCGCGGCATATCGATGCAGGAGGCCGCGCGCCGCATCCTGTCCGGAGAGGGCAAAGTATGACGAGCGTCGGGGCGCTGTGCGAAAAGCATACC
The DNA here is from genome assembly GCA_031269245.1 of Synergistaceae bacterium. Classification (GTDB taxonomy): domain Bacteria; phylum Synergistota; class Synergistia; order Synergistales; family Synergistaceae; genus JAIRKI01. The sequence goes on from JAISZL010000096.1 coordinate 7,165, forward strand.
TCGCTGCGGGAGGGCGACGTGGAGATTCTCCGCGGCATAGAGGCAAATATGCAGTTGATCGCGGACCTGGTGGACGCGGATGTCTTCATTGACTGCGTCGCTGCCTCGGGCGGGGAGGCGATAGTCGTGGCTCAGGGCAGACCGCGATTCCGGCGGCGCTCGCTTTATAAGGGTTCTGTCGTCGGAATGTCCGTTTATAAGGAGAACGAACCTGCCGTGTTCCACGCGATAGAGTCGGGCAATCCCGTAAGGGACCTGAAGGCCGTGACACAGGAGAACGTGACGGTCAAGCAGGATGTCATACCGATCAGGGCCTCCGACGACAGGATAATTGGCGTCTTGATCCGTGAGCGGGATATCAGCGGCAGCCTGCTGCGAGAGAAGAAATTTCATGAGCTGGCGCGCCAGCTGGAAGGCCGGGGGATAATAAGCTCCGATCTGGATGCCCAAAAGACGATAATGAGGGAAATGCACCACCGTGTTAAAAATAGCCTGCAATTAGTGGCAAACATGTTAAATTTACAGGCTCAAAATTGCAAGGACCAGGAGATCAGGCGAATATTTGAGGAAAACACGATAAGAGTATTGTCTATCGCGTCAACTCACGATATAATCTCAATGTCCGGTTTGTCGGAGGGCATATCTTTATTGACCGTACTGGGGAAGATAGTGTCCAATATAGAGACGGTTGTCTTTGCCGCGCGAAAGGTGAACATCTCCGTCGCGGGCGAGGACGTCTTGGTAGACCAAAGCATAGTGTCGGCGGTCACCGTGGTTACGAATGAGCTGGTCTGGAATTCGTTGGTGCACGGTTATGACGGCGAGCGGGACGGGCAGATAAAAATTTCCATATATAGCGGAGGCATTGACTCGACCATATGGGTCGAGGATGACGGGTGCGGCTTCGACGTAAACAAGGTATACGAGAAGAAATTAGGTTTGAACCTGGTGGAGTTGATAGTGCGCGATAAGTTGAACGGAGATTTCTTCATATCGTCCTCCGCCAAGGGCACGCGAGCTTCGTTTAGTTTTAAGATTTTAGATATGAAATAGGCGCTTTCACATATAGGGCATACAAAAGAGTACGCCAAAGGCAAAGAGGCCTGAACGACATTTATCCGTCGTTCAGGCCTCTTTTGTTTATCACGCTCGGAGGCAGCCAATGCATCGGAATATAATCACAAGCGTGGGAATAGACATAGGAACCTCCACTACGCAGGTAGTGTTCGCCAATCTCGCGTTGGACAATACCTCCGGGTACTTTGCCGTGCCCCACGTAAAGTTTGTCGGCAAGACCGTGCTTTATAAAAGCCCCATTCGCTTCACGCCTCTCAAAAACCACCTGGTACTAGACGACGAAGCCATCAGGAGGATGGTGCTGAGCGAGTATGAAAGCGCGGGAATGAGCCCGCGTGACATTGACACCGGAGCCGTCATCATCACGGGCGAGTCCGCCCGCAAGGAGAACGCCGCCAGGTTGTTGGAATCCCTGTCTGATCTGGCCGGAGAATTTGTCGTGTCCACGGCGGGGCCGGATCTGGAGGCGGTCATCGCCGGCAAGGGGAGCGGAGCCCAGCGCATCTCGGAGGAGCGGGGCATATGCGTCGTCAACTTCGACATCGGCGGGGGAACGACCAACATAGCCGCCTTCGATGACGGGGAGACGATCGCCAAGGGATGCCTCGACATAGGGGGCAGACTCATACGAATCGAGGACGGCGGGATCGCGTATGTCAGCGGCAGCGCGCGGAGGATGGCCTCTTCGATCGGCCTGGCCCTCGAAGTTGGAGATCCGGCGTCCGCGGACGCGCTGCGCGCGGTGTGCGGCGTCATGACCGGGCTCCTGGAGCAGGCGGCGGGGATATCCGAGGCGACGGCGTTGTTGGATGAGACAAGGACTCCCGGCAGCACGCCGTTTGCCGCGCCGGAGCGCATAGACGCCATATGTTTCTCTGGAGGGGTTGCCGACTGTCTCGCCTCCGCCGGGGGGCCTCCGTTTCGCTACGGGGACGTGGGGCCGATTCTGGGGGAGTTGATAGCCGGCAGCGGTCTTTGCCGGTCGTTCAAACGGATAACCCCCGAGGAGACGATACGGGCGACCGTGGTAGGGGCTGGAAGTTACACGACCACGGTGTCTGGCAGCACCATCTCGCACGGCGGCGGCATATTGCCGATAAAGAACATCCCGGCTTTGAAACTGGAGCGGGCCGAGCAGGAGATATGCTTCGGCGGGTGTCCCGAATACCTGAGGGAGAGGATGGAGTGGTTCTTACGGCAGAACGATGAAAACACGATGCTGCTCGCGATCGAGGGGGAGATCAGTCCGTCGTACAGCAGGCTGAAGTCCCTGGCGAGCTGCGTATACAGCGCGATGAGCTCCGCTTTGCCCGAGGGCGCGCCTCTTCTGATCGCGCTGGAGCGCGATATGGCAAAGGCATTGGGGCAGCTAGTCGAGAGAATGGCCTCTCCGGGACGGGCTGTCATATGTGTCGACTCCGTGCACATAGAGCCGGGAGATTATGTGGATCTCGGCCACCCGTTGATGGGCGGGCTCGTCATCCCCGTAGTGGTGAAAACATTGGCAATCGGTTGATGAAATTCATAAAGACGACAATATTAATTCAAAGTGGGTGGTCTGCTTATGAGTTATAAAAGTGTGTTGTTCGGCCAAACCTATAAGTTCCCTACGGTAAAGGAGGTACTCGCTAAGGCGAATGAGCGGAAATCCGGGGATGTGCTGGCCGGCGTGGCGGCAAACTCCGAGTTGGAGAGAGTTGCCGCGAAAGAAGCTCTGTCGAGGATGACGCTGGAGACTCTGCGGCAAAACCCGGTGGTGCCGTATGAAGAGGACGAGGTAACGAGAATCGACCAGGACTCGGTCAACGAGGTGATCTACGAAAGTATAAGGAACTGGACGGTTTCCGAGTTCCGGGAGTGGGTATTGAGCTTCGAGACGACGGAAGCCGACATAGCCCGCGTATCCAGGGGAATGACCGCTGAGATGGTCGCGGCGGTGACGAAACTGATGGGCAACCTGGATCTTTTGTATGCCGCATCCAAAATTCGGGTGCCAGCTCGCTGCAACACGACAATCGGTCGTCGCGGCACGCTCGCGTCCCGTCTGCAGCCGAACCACACGACGGACAACGTCGAGGGAATAGCGGCGTCGGTGTTCGAGGGATTGAGCTACGGCTGCGGAGACGCTCTGATCGGCCTCAATCCCGTGAATGACACGGTCGGCAGCCTTTCGGAGGTTCTGAAAAGGCTCAACGAGATAAAGAACCGCTATGAGATACCGACTCAAATCTGCGTACTCGGCCACATCACCACGCAGATCGACGCTATCCGCCAGGGGGCGCCGGCGGATCTGATCTTTCAGTCCATCGCGGGCAGCGAGAAGGGCAACAGGGCGTTCGGCTTTAACGCCGCCACTGTGCTGGAGGCCCGGGAATTGCTGAGGCGCGGCGGAACCGCGGCGGGACCGAACGTCCTTTACTTCGAAACCGGACAGGGTTCCGAGCTCTCCAGCGAGTCGCATCATGGCGCCGACCAGGTGACCATGGAGGCGCGCTGTTACGCTTTCGCGCGCGCGTTCGACCCATTCCTCGTTAACACGGTGGTGGGTTTTATTGGCCCAGAGTATCTCTACGACAGCAAACAGGTCATACGCGCGGGGTTGGAGGACCATTTCATGGGCAAACTGTCCGGGCTCCCGATGGGGTGCGACTGCTGTTACACGAATCATATGATGGCGGACCAGAGCGACATCGAGAATCTCTCCGTGCTGCTCGCCTCAGCCGGGGTCAACTACGTCATCTCCATCCCCAGCAGCGACGACGTCATGCTCAACTATCAGAGCAACGCCTATCACGACATCGCGGCGATCCGGGAGGTCTTGGGGCTGCGCCCGATAAAGGAGTTCGAGGATTGGCTGGAGCGCATGGGGTTGATTGAGAACGGGCGCCTGACCAAATGGGCCGGGGACCCGACGTTTTTCTTGAAAAGGGGGAATGAACGGTGATTGACGCCGCGCTGATAGAACAGATCGCCAACGCGGTCTTGGCGGAGATTCGCTCCGGCGAGGGCGTCTCGTCCGTGCCCTGTGAAAGGCCTCGCTCCGATGACACGGAGACGCTGGAGGACATAACCGGGGAGGAGTGCCGCCGGCGGATATTGATAGAAGAGGCCTGCGACGCCCACGCGCTGACGCGGATGAAGACCCGCACCAACGCCCGCATCGGGGTTGGCCGAGCCGGGCCCAGATATAAGACGAGGACACTGCTGACGCTGCGAGCCGACCACGCCGCCGCCAGGGACGCGGTGTTCATGGATGTCGATCAGGGGATACTCGACGACATGGGCTTGTTTGCGGTGGAAAGCCGCTGCGCCGATAAAAACGAGTTCCTCACCAGGCCGGACCTCGGCAGGAAACTGTCTGAGAGTGCCGTTCATGACATAAGGGCGCGTTGCGGAGCGAATCCCGATGTCCAGATTTTCGCGGCGGACGGATTGTCGTCGACCGCCATATCGGCCAATCTGCCGGATTTGCTTCCGTGCCTGACCGACGGGCTCAAGGACAAAGGCGTTGCCGTCGGCACCCCGTTTTTCGTCAGAAATGGCAGGGTCGGCATCATGGATTGCGTGTCGGAATTGCTGGGAGCTAAGGTGACGTGCGTGCTCCTGGGCGAGAGGCCGGGGTTGGCCACCGCCGAGAGCATGAGCGCTTATATCGCCTACAACGCGAGAGTCGGGATGCCGGAATCGGAGCGCACAGTCGTCTCCAATATCCACCGCGGCGGCACGCCGCCCGTTGAGGCCGGGGCATATCTCGCCGAGGCGCTCCGCAAGATATTGAAGGCCAAGGCAAGCGGGGTGAACCTGAGGAAGGAGTGGGAGGCGTGAGGGGCAGCGCGATACGGACGAACGTGCTCAGCGTAAAAATTATCCCGAACGCGGATGCCGCCCTGCTCAAAAATTTAAGGACCCCCAAGGGCTATTGCAGTTTGGGCGTCATCAGCACCGATTGTGACGATGTTTCCTACGCGGCCCTCGACGAAGCCACGAAGAAGGCGTCCGTGCAGGTTGCCTACGCGAAGAGCATGTACGCGGGCTCGTCCAACGCCAACACCGCTCTGGCCGGGGAGTTCCTGGGTATACTCGCCGGGCCGGATCCTGAGGAGGTTCGAAGCGGGCTTGGCGCCGCCATCGATTTCGTAGAGAACGTAGGGTCTTTTTACAGCGCGAACGACGACGACAGTATTGTCTACTTTGCTCACTGCATATCCCGGACGGGCTCGTATTTGTCCAAGCAGGCCAAGGTCCCGGAGGGAACCTCGCTGGCCTACCTCATCGCCCCGCCGTTGGAGTCCCTCGTGGGCCTTGACGCCGCGCTGAAATCGGCGCGAGTCGAGCTTAAATTGTTCTACGGCCCCCCGACTGAGACCAACTTCGCCGGCGGTCTTTTGAGCGGCGACCAATCCGCGTGCCGCGCCGCGTGCGAGGCTTTTGCTGGGGTAGTTTGCGACATCGCGGATGCCCCGATGCGTTTCTGAGGAGGGAAACATATATGGAATTGGACAGGGATTTGCACTCCATTCAAGAGGTTCGTGATCTGATTCGCAGGGCTCAGGAAGGGCAGCGTCAATTCGCGGAATGGAATCAGGCGCGGGTGGACGCCCTGGTGGAGTCGGTGGCCGCGTCCTGCGCGTCTCAGGCGGAGCCGCTGGCCAGGATGGCCGCCGAGGAGACGGGTTTCGGCAATTGGCGCGACAAGACGCTGAAAAATATGCTGGGCAGCGCCATGACATGGGATTACATCAAGGACATGAAGACCGTCGGCGTAATCGGCGGGGACACGGCGCGCGGAATTACCGACGTAGGCGTGGGAGTGGGCGTCGTGGCGGCGCTGATACCCTCCACGAACCCCACCTCGACCACGATGTACAAGGCCCTGATATCGCTCAAGAGCGGGAACGCGATCGTATTCAGCCCGCATCCAAACGCGAGAGCGTGCGTTGGCGCGACGGTCCAGCTGATAAAGGACACGGTGCGCCGCGCGGGGGGCCCGGACGGATTGGTCGGCTGTATCGAGACGCTGACGGCCGAGGCCACGAACGAACTGCTGCGGCACCGCTGCATAGGCATGATATTGGCTACGGGGGGGGAGGCGATGGTGAGAGCCGCATACTCCTCTGGGAACCCCGCGCTTGGGGTTGGCCCCGGCAACGGTCCCGCCTACATAGAAAAGAGCGCCGACATCGCGGCGGCCGTGAGGCACATAATAGAGAGCAAGACCTTCGACAACGGCACAATCTGCGCCAGCGAGCAGTCCATCGTGACCGAAAGCGGCATCGAGCGTGAAGTCGTTGATGAGCTGAAACGCCAGGGGGCGCATCTGCTCGACGAGGCCGAGTCTCGGAGTGTCGCGGCTATTTTGATGAGAAGCGGCGGCGGCATGAACCCGCGGATAGTTGGAAAAACGGCGTGCGCAATAGCTCAAATGGCGGGGATTGACGTCCCGCCGGACACGAAAGTCCTCGTGTCGAGACAGAGCGAGGTCTCCGGGCACAATCCGTATTCCAGGGAAAAGCTGTGCCCGGTGCTTGGTTTTTACGTCGAGAAAGACTGGCGGGCGGCGTGTGACCGGTGCATGGAGATCCTGCGGAATGAGGGCGCCGGACATACCATGACGATACACTCCGAGGATGAGAGCGTGATACGGGAGTTCGCGCTCAAGAAGCCCGTGTCCAGGCTTCTCGTGAATACCGCCGCGTCGCTGGGCGGGGTGGGGGCCACAACGAACCTCCCGCCCGCGCTGACCTTGGGCTGCGGCGCCGTCGGCGGCAGCGCCACGTCGGACAACGTGACGCCGATGCACCTCATAAATATACGCCGCGTCGCCCGCAACGCGCGAGAGCTCTCGTCCCTGCGCGCCCAAAGCGCGGAGGGCGCGTCCTCCGCCGGTGCGGGCTCAGCCGGTCTGGAGGCTGATCCGCGCCAACCGCAGGGGGGCCCCGCGAAAGCGTCGGTGGTATCCCCGGCGAATTTTTCGAGGGAGGACATAGAAGCCATAACCCGCGCTGTCTTAAACAGACTGCGCAAATAGGGCAAGTGATATCAATTCGCGATCAATAGGCTGTTTTTGATGTCTGCGTTTCCGTATATTTCATCGTTTAACTCCGCGTAATCGCAGGCGGCGGCACATAAAACAATATCAGGAGGTTGTGTAAATGTCGGATACGTTGCAAGCGCTAGGCATGGTTGAGACAAAGGGGCTGGTGGGCTCCATCGAGGCGGCTGACGCCATGGTCAAGGCGGCCAACGTCAACCTGATCGGCAAGGTGCACGTCGGGGGCGGGCTGGTGACCGTCATGGTGCGCGGCGACGTGG